>JALGYA010000004.1 GCA_029824475.1 Fimbriimonadia bacterium
GTCCGGTCATCGCTTCTGAGGCTCAATGGCGTTCAGATTACGGCGGATAAAGCGTTTTACGACAAGTCGAGCAATCGGTATAGCACGAAGGCGTTTCACATCCTCGATGCCTTCGAAATCAACGGCGGTCAAGGGCTGAGGGAAGAGAGCTATGTACGGTTCAGCACTGAGCTGTTCAGCTCGATCCAGTCAGGTGCGATCAACACCCTCGATTTTGGCGCGTACCTTGCGCTGAACGGCAGCGTGGCTCGGCGGCTCTATCGGTACCTCGACAAGAATCGCTACGATGGTAAGGAAGCCTATCGAATTGGAATCAAAAAGCTGGCGTTCGAGAGGCTCGGAATGCCGCGCCACTACTACCCGTCACAGATCAAGCGAAATCTTGACAAGGCTCATGAGGAGCTGGTCGATTCGGGCTTTTTGAAAAAGTGGGCTTACCAAAAAGGCCGTGAGGACGAGAATGTTGCCTACACATTTGCCGGAGCAAGCAAAGAGACTTCGGACTCCGTTGAAGCCCTCATCAGTCGCGGAGTCACAGCGACAACGGCTCGGCGGCTTGTTTCAAAGCACGGTTGCGAACTGGTCAACCGTCAGGTGCAGGCCTTTGATTCGCTGCAGGCATCCGGCAAGCTGAATGCCAAGAACCCCGGCGGCTGGCTGAAGCAGGCGATCGAGAAGAAGTTCGACTTTTCCGGCGTCGAGATCCGGTCCACGAAGTCAGATCCGGTGGATAAGGCGGTCAAGGTGATCGGGCAGAAGCGGTCTGACGAGATCCTTGCTGAGGCTACGGATGAGATCATGAGCCTGCCGGAGAACGAGGGCTTTGAAGCTGGTCCCGGCATTCGGAAGAAGGCCAAGCAAATTTGGCAGGAACGAGTGATCGAAGAGGCTGCCGCCGCACCCAGCCGTTCAGGCTAGTTTTCACCTTGGGCCAAGGTATGCTCTGCCCCGTTCGGCGGGTGGTCTCCGTCTGAATGTTTAGACAGTTTGGGCAGGCATCCATGATCAGGTTTATCAGCACTCTTGCGGCGATCTCCGCGCTCCTCTTAGGGCTCCCCGTTTCGGGCATCGCTCAGGGCGGTCAGACAGGGGGCCAGACGGGCGGCCAGACGCAGGCGACTGGCCAAGCAGCTGGTGGCGGGGAAGCGAAGGCAGAAGAGGGCGCAGAGGAGACCAAGGCTTCATCCGTCACGGAAGAGTCAAATTTCGGCAACACAGAATTGTATGGGTACCGAATCTTTGAGCCAGCCAGGGTTCGAATCGATGAGTACCGCAGAATGGTCGCAGAGGCTACTGCTGGCGGCTCAGCATTTGAGAGCCCGGTTGGCCCGCTTTTGCCTCCGGTGAATGCCACTCCGCCCGCAAGCTATCAGCTTGGACCAGGCGACCGCCTAAGCGTGAGACTCTGGAGCCCAACGCTCGAGCTGCAGCAGGCGGAGCTGGAGATCGACCAGCAGGGAAGGGTTACCGCCCCTGGCAGCCAGCGACAGATCGTGCTGCGAGGCCAGACGCTGGCTCAGGCCGAATCGACACTGAAGGCTGAGGCTGCGAGGGCTGTCAAAAACGCCAACGTCACAGTTGAACTCGAAGCGCTCAGAACTTTCAGCGTCACGATCATCGGTGATTCTTATCTCCCTGGCACATACGAAGTTCCGGCGATGACCACGGTCTTCAATCTGGTTTACGCAACTGGCGGCCCCGCAAACACGGGCTCTATGCGGCAGATTCTGGTCAAGCGGCAGCACGAGGAGACTAAGACGGTCGATCTTTACAGGCTGTTGATGGAAGGAGATGACTCGCAGGATTTCCGGCTTCAGCCAGGCGACATGGTTTTGATTCCGCCTGCCCGAACAAAGATCCGTGTGACAGGTGAGGTTCTCCGGCCTGCCGTCTATGAGCTTAAGCCAACAGAGACGCTTCTGCATGCCGTCGAACTTGCCGGTGGGGTCCGCCCGTCTGGTGTCTCCCAGTCGATCTCCATCGACTCGGTGGTGCCCGGACAGGAGCGGGTCCAGATCGACGTGGACCTCCTGAGTGATCAGGCTTCAAAGGTTGCGCTATACGATGGCGACCAGGTGGAGATCATGAGCATCCGGCCTGAAAAGGTCAATGCTGTGCAGATTGCCGGTGCTGTTGATCAGCCTCGTTCCTACGCCCTGACCGACGGCATGAAGCTGTCCGATCTGGTTCACTCAGCGCGCGGCCTGCTTACCGACGCCTACATGTCGATGGCGCATATTCGACGCCGCAACGATGACCAGACCTATACTCAGATCACGGTTGACCTGGGCAGAGCGATGGCCGGTGATCCCGAGCACGACGCACTGCTCAAATCGTTCGACGAGGTCAGGATTTTCAGCATGCTTGAGGTCGAGTGGTTCCAGGACCGCCGAGTCTCTATCCGTGGTGCCGTGAAGCGGCCCGAAACCCTAAATCGCGCCGACGGAATGACCGTGGTTGACTTGATCACGATGTCGGGCGGCCTGCGCCCGGATGCAGACATGGATCAGGCGTTTATTCAGCGCCTCAATCCGGACGGCACTCCTGGCCCTCTGCTCAAGATCAGCCTCAATAAGGCCAAGGCGGGCAACCCAGAGCATAACTTGGTTCTGCATGACCTTGATGTTCTCGAGATCTTCACAAAAGAGCAGAACAAGGCCGTCACCGACCAGAAGGTGAACGTCATCGGTGCGGTTCAGCGGCCAGGCACCTACACGCTCTCAGCCGGCCTGACCATTCGAGAAGTGATCGAATACGCTGGCGGCCTGGCATTGAATGCTGCACCCGATCGAACCTATTTACAGCGGAAGAACGCTGACGGAACCATCGGCCAGCTCTATCTGATAGATGCAGAGAAGGCGATCGCTGACGACGCAGAGCACAACCTCGCGCTGCAGAGTGGAGACGATCTGCGGATCTACACGAAGGAGCAGGCGGCGGTTCAGTATGCCGAGACAGTGACCATTACCGGCGCTGTCCAAAACACAGGGCCGTACCAGAGAGGGAAGGGGATGACCATCCGCGACCTGATCAACATGGCCGGCGGAACGGTCTTCAATGCAGGTGACGTCATCGAACTGGCAAGAGCCAGACAGGCGGAGGGCTCCACAGTTCTTCAGCTGAGCCTGCGTGCTGTCATGGCCAGCGATCAAGCCAATATCCTGCTCCAAGACGGCGACATTATTTCGATCATGGCTGACAGCTCAATCCTGGCGAGCCCGCTCATGGTCGAGCTGAAGGGCGAGGTGGCGCGGCCGGGGCTCTACATGGTCACCCGGCGCGACGAAAGGCTGTCAGAGATCATTGAGAGAGCTGGTGGGCTCACATCCCACGCGTGGAGTGAAGGCCTGCAGTTCGCACGAAACCCCAATGGGCTAACAACACCGCTGCAGGACCTGGTCAAACCCCGCATGATGCAGGTGATGAGCCAGATCCAGGTAAACGCCTACACCCGCGCTTTTGCCCGGAGCGAAATGGAGAAGGTCCGATTTGCCAATGACCAGGGCGGCGGACAGCAGCCCTCGATTCTGCCAATGGCCTCTGCGCCTTATGCGGCGCCGATGCAGCAGGCACCTGCCGACCTGACCAGCCTGGGGCAGCTTGTTTCAAAAGCGCGCACCGGCGGACCGGAGTCTGTGCTCGGCGGCAACCTCCACGTTGACCTCGAAGAGGCGATGGATCACCCAGGAAGCCCGGATGACCTGCTGCTCAAGGATGGCGACATCATCAGCGTGCCTGAGATGCCGTCGACGGTTCTTGTTTCAGGGCCTGGTGTCCTGCTGAGTCAGGGCGTGATCTACCGGCCTGGCAAGGATCTCAACTGGTACGTGAAGCAGGCTGGTGGATTGACTCCGGATGCTGACAAGGATCTCGTCATGGTGATTCGACCATCTGGTGTGCTGCTGAAGCCGCGGATGTCGACGAGAATCAAGCAGGGCGACGTGATCTACATCCCGACAGAAGTGATGCGAGCCCGCCTCGGCGACTCGGTCTCTGATTTCGAGAGGATTGTGCGATCGATCACGAACGGCGCGCTTCTGTTCGGAGTCTTCCAGGCTCTGACGAAGTAGGTTCTTAGGCGCACCACAGGTGGCCCGATTTGTGTGCCATGGACAGGCCCGATAGGGTTTGTCCGTGTCTTAGTGGATAGCCGCACGGACAAACGCCGGGGGCGCCTGTCCATGGCACACGGAGCTTTCATCCCCCAACCAAATGGTCAGACGCGTTTGAGGCCGCAGAAGTCGATCAGGTCGGGGCGGCGGATTGAGGCGCCGGCGAATTGGCTGTGCTTGACCAGTCCAACCACAATGTCAGCTGACTCGATGGTGGACTCGTAATCGCCCATTTTGAGGCCAGATACGGCTTCGGTGGCGTAGGGCTCGACAGCGATGACTTCCATTTCAGGAAGGCCATTCAACCGTTCGGTGATCATCAGTGCGGGGCTCTCTCGGAAGTCGTCGACGTCCGGTTTGAATGCGAGGCCGAGACAGGCGACGGTCGCCTTGCGGCCGTTTCTTTCCTGGAAGGACTGAGCAGCCGTCTGGACCTGGTTGATCACAAAATCCGGCTTGCCGTCGTTCACGATTCGGGCTGTGTGGATCAGCCGGGCAAGGTCGGGGACCATGCTGACGATGAACCATGGGTCGACCGCGATGCAGTGGCCGCCGACGCCGCAGCCAGGCTGCAGAATATTGACGCGCGGGTGGTGGTTTGCGAGCTCGATCAGCTCCCAGACGTTGACGTTGACGCGGTCCGCGATGAGCGAAAGCTCGTTGGCAAAAGCGATGTTGAGGTCGCGGTAGCTGTTCTCTGTCAGCTTCACCATCTCCGCTGTCTGGGCGTTGGTTTCGAGGATCTGCGCTTTGACGAACGTGCGGTAGATGCGGCTGGCGTTAGCTGCACCTTCTGGTGAAAGCCCGCCAACAATCCGGTCGTTGTGGATCAGCTCCGACATGATTTTGCCGGGAAGGACGCGCTCCGGGCAGTAGGCGAAAAAGAGCTTCATGTCCGGGCCGACGTGGGCGCGGACCTGCTTCTCAACGGCTTCAGTTGTGCCGACGGGCGATGTGGATTCGACAATGATCGTATCACCGTCTTTGAGCAGCGGGGCGACCGTGTCTGCGGACTGCAGAACGTAGCTGATATCCGGCTCGGGGATGTCGCCCTCCTCCTTGAAGGGGGTGGGGACGCAGAGGATGTAGAACTCAGCTTCTTTCGGCTCGAGGTCGGCGGTCAGATTGCCTGATACAACAGCTGATCGCACGGCGGAGTCGAGGTCAGGCTCGATGATGTGAGCCTTGCCTGAATTGATCGTATCGACAGCCTCTTTTCGGACATCGACGCCGAAGACACGGACGCCGCTGTTGGCGAACATCGTTGCCGTTGGCAGGCCGATGTAGCCCAGACCCATGATGCAGACTCGCTGTTGTTCCATCTCTTGCAGGCCCTCTTTGAGCCCAGGTGATTGTATCTCAGGCCTGGGCAGCAGCCTGGGAAGCCTGATCTGAAAGCCTCTTGAGCGCCTTCTTCACAAGGAGGAACATCGGGCCGGCGCTGAGGACCAGTATCGCTGTCGCCAGCACAAGGAAAGCACCGGCTGGCCCGTATTTCTGGAAGGCCATCGGGATGATCGCCACCGCCACAAGGGTTCGCCCGAGCCAGACAGCCGCTGCCTGGTATCGCCAGCCGAGGGCAAAGAGGATCGAGAAGTGGACGTGCTCCCAGCAGAAGAACAGGAAGTGCGCCGCCCACGCAATTAGGAACAGCCAGCTCGGTGTGAACTCGATGTTTGTGATCGTGGGAATAACCGGTTGGCCGAACGTGATGAAACCAATCCCAGCCACCGAGGCCACCCCCAGCGCATAGAGGATCGCTTTGCGATAGGTGCGCTTCACCCAAGCTGTGTCACCGCGTGTAGCGGCGTCAACCAGTGCTGGCCGCAGCGGCAGGACGACCATCGAGATCATCCCATAGGCCTGCGTCACGAGCTGAAACGCGAACAGATTCAGCGCGACCTGGTCGCCCTCCAGCGAGCGGTAGGCGAGCGCGATAGGGAACTGCATTCCGAGATACGAGGCGAGCGAACCGCTCAGCGCATAGGCGATGCCGTCGCTGGCGAGCTCCTTGAACTCCTTCTTGGCGAACCGTTTAGTTGAAATCTTCAGGTGGGGCCGGCCGCGCAGGAACAGGAACATGTTGCCGATCTGCACGGCGTACATGGGCGCATTGACGGCAACGATGAGCCAGGTGATCGACGGGGCGTACTTCGCGGCCAGCAGGATGGAGACGAACGCAAAGACGTTGCCGACGATCTGCCGCAGGTTGATCCGGTGTGTCTCCTGGTAGCCGATCTGCGCTGCCTCGGCGGCGGTCATCACAAGCTGCAGGCCCGCAAACACAGACATGCAGAGCAGTGCGGTCTTCAAGTCCGCTTGATTCAGCCCTAGCGCATTCTCACCGAGGATCTGTGCCGGGGTGAGCAGGGAAGTGCCGACGAGCGCCCCGATAACGGCCAGGAGCCCGATAACGACCACTGGGAGCATTCCGCTGGCAAACAGCCTGCTCTGGCGATCCTCGTCGTCTTCAGCAGCGGCTTGGGCGAGGCGCACCGTCATCGCCGGGCCAAGCCCGATATTTGCGATGCGCAGGAACGCGAGAAGGCTGATGATCGGGCCGTAGATCGCAAAGGCCTCCTCACCAAGGGCCGCGCGGCCGACAGGGATCGCGACGAGCACGACGATCGCCGTGGTCAGCTTGGAGATGATCGACGTGATGACGGCGAGCTTGAGCCGCTTGCCGCGATGAGCCTGAGCGTCAGGCTGCGGAGTCGCCATTGGTTCGACCGCCGCGAAGCATCGTCCAGAACGTCCCGAAGATTGCGCCTAGCAGAATGGCGAGCGCCGTGTAGAAGAGCGGGCGCTTGTTGGCTGGCCGCTCCTTGATGTACGGATCCTCCAGCACGTCCCACCGGACCTTTTCGATCTGCGCGTCAACGCGGCGGGCTTCGTAGTTCCGCTTGAGGGTGACGAGCACCTCTTCTAGGGTCCGGACCTCACGATAGAGACGCTGGATTTCAACGGCTTCGCCCGGGGCGGCCTCGGCAGCGACCTTGGCCTGAGCTACCTGATAGATGAGGGTTCGGCGGCGGAGCTCCAGATCCTGCACCTTCGTGCTGAGGTTCTGGTCGAGCGACTCGATCTCCTTGCCGACCTCTTCCTTCGCCATCTTCTCGGCCTCTGCGATCTGGCCTTGGAGCTTCACAACCTCCGGCTTGGCCGGGCCGAATGTGACCTCCGCAGCCCTGAGCTGGAACTTGAGATCGTTGATCTTGGTGCGCCAGTAGAACGAAGCGGAAGAGGCGGTCGGCATATCCAAAGCGCCTTCTGCAGCAGCCTTGGCCTGGCTCTTGGCCGCCTCCAGCTGGGTCTCAACAGTGCCGAGCTCGAAGAGAAAATCTTTGTAAGCCTGCAGTTTGATGGCGACGTCACCAGGCTCGGTAGGGTCAGAGGGAGCCTTCATCGCCGTCAGATAAGCCGACAGGTCAGCCTGTGCTTGGTCGAGCTCGTTCTCCTTGTCCGAGATGGCTTCAACGAGGTATTCCGCCTTCTTGCCGGCCGTCGAATAGTTCAGCTCTTTATCCCGCGTTTTGAGTGCGAGAATGGCTGATTCAAGCACACCAAGGATCAGCTTTTGATCCTTGTTTCTGACAGTCAAGACAACCTGATTCCGCTTGTACTCTTTTGTGGTGGTGAGCAGGGTGCTGAGGTCGCCCTCACTCATCCGCTTCTTGTCGGGCGTGAGATCTTGGGTGGCGTCGCGTACGCTCTGCTGAACCGGGTTGCTCTTGATGACGCCTTCGATGATGTCGAGTGCGCTGGGGGCCTCAGCACCAAAGCGGAACATCGTGACGGCATCTACCGGATCGACTTCGAGGATAACGGAGGCTTTGCCCACATAGACAGGCGCGGCGACGAAGTGATAGATGACCGCCAGGACAGCGAATCCACCGGAGGTGGCAGCGATGCGCTTCCATCCAGCCTTAACGGCGTCGATATATCGCCCAAGGTCGAGTTCGCCGCTTGCTTCAGCCATGTCCTACACCGATCTGCCGCCGGGAGAGCCCAGGCCAGAAGGCGATGCCAGTATACTCAGCCAGCCCTTTGCCAGAAGAGCGATGAGTGAGGATGATGACGCGAGAAAAACACCTCTCAACGCTCTATCCGCTTTTTCTGGGGCTCACGCTGGCCGGGTATCCGGTTATCAGCTCGCTCACGTCGATCGCCGGCATCGACAGCAGCGCCCCTGCGATCCTCTTCCGCTTCGTCATTTTGGCTGTTGCGGTCCTTGTTTTTTTCCAGCTTGATGGGGTGAAAGGGCGGCTCTACAAAGGCCAGACCTGGCTTCTGATTGGCGCGCTCTGGCTGATGCTCATCGCTCGGCTGACCTATGAAACCGGGTTTTCAGGTCAGGAATTCACTTACTCAACTACGCCCAGGCTCTGGATTTTTGCGCTGGGTGCGTGCCTCCTGCCGATGATCGCCACCGCCGTGATCCCGGATGAGGCGTGGATCCGCAAAGCGCACACCTGGGCGCTGCACGCGCTGATGTTCGCTGCGGTCTGCGCTCTTGGCGCTGCGCTGTTCTTTGCCCCGGTTGTCACTGGGTTTGCTGAGCGGGCCTCCACTGAGCGCCTCGCTCCGATCCCGATGGGGCACCTTGGCGTAACGCTCTGCATCGTCTCCTTGTGGCCGCTGATGCTGAATCAGGCCTGGAGGGGCGGGGTGGCCAAGCTGCTGTTTGGGTTCTTCTTAGGGGCCGGTACGGTCATAGTCTCGGCCTCTCGTGGCCCGTTCGTGATCCTTGTTGTCGTGTGTCTGCTCATGGGAGCCGCAGGCATCCATTTCAGAGGCCGCAAGATTCCAAAATGGACGATGGTTGGCGGGTCGATCATCTTTATCGGGGGCCCCCTTGTGGCCCTCCTGCTTGGTGCCAGGAGCGATTACGCCCTGTTTGTCCGCCTGATGAACTCGGGGGCGATTGACGCCGAAGCCGGCGGTCGCGCGACACTCCTGCCCGACGCGTTTTCACAGTTCACCGCCAGCCCGCTTTTAGGCTCTGGGATGGTTGAAGTGAACACCCAGATGTACCCGCACAACTTCTATCTGGAGGCGTTTATGGCGACGGGAATCTTTGGCGGATTCATCATGCTCGCGCTGGTCTTCATGGCGGCCCGCTGCGCCTGGCGGCTCCTCATCTGGAAGACCCCCGCCGGCTGGCTCGGGCTGATCTTCATCCAGTACATGCTCTACGGCGCGATGTCGCTGTCGCTCTATTTGGAAGGCACCTTCTGGACGCTGATGGCGCTGATGTTCACGCTTGAATTCGCTGCCCGGCGTGATCGGCAAAAGACAAGCTGATTGGAAGCCCCCTTCCTCCTAGCTTTGTAGGAGGAAGGGGGGTTGGGGGATGGAGGTTTCTCGGCGCCCACCACTCAGCCTAGCTATACTGAGATCACAACGGAGAGGCCAAAGAGGAATCGAGCGAACAGAGACTTCGCCCGGAAGCTAAGGCGGGAGATGTCGATTTCGGAGAAAGTTATGTGGCAGCACCTGCGCCGAAAGGGGCTAGGGTTCAGTTTCCGCCGCCAATATCCTGTGGGTCGGTATGTGCTCGACTTCTACTGCCCAGAAGCAAGACTCTGCGTTGAAATAGACGGCGAGCAGCATGATGCTAGGCAGTGCAGAGACGCCGCAAGAGACGCTTGGCTCTTGGAGCAGGGTGTATTGACTCTGCGTCTGTCAAGCCTTGAACTCTTTGACCACGATACGGTGGTCGATGCGAAGTTCTTGGGGGAGATTCGCAGGGCTTGTGAGGAGAGATCTGGACGGAAGGATTTTGAAGCCGGAGGATGATTGGAAGCCCCATTCCTCCTTGCTTGGAAGGAGGAAGGGGGTTGGGGGATGGAGGTTTCTCGGCGCGAACCACACGGCTGGCCCCAGAACCTCCTCACCCTAGCCCTCTCCTCCTCTCAAACGAGGAGGAGAGGGAACCAATCAACCCCGAAGCTTCTCAAGCCCAGCCCGGTGAACCGCCTCATCCTCAGGCGAAAACCGCTTTCTCAAAGGCTTCGCCGGGACCCCGGCGACGATGTCATACGCCGCAACATCCTTCGTCACAACAGCCCCCGAAGCCACCACCGCCCCTTCGCCGATCGTCACTCCGTGCATGATGATCGCGCCGTAGCCGATCCAGACGTCATCCTCGATCGTCACCAGCAGGTTCTTATCTCGTCCAGAGAGAACCGAAGGAGTGCCGGGAACGTCGATCCTGTGGTCACCGCCAACCACCGCGACCCGCCCAGCCAGCATCACCCAGCGGCCGATATCAACCTGCGATGCAAGCCAGCACTCAGGCCCGATAAAGCTCGATTCGCCCAGCGAAACACAGCCCTTGCGCATGTGAACACGGCCCCCAATATACGCACCACGCCCAAGGCTTTTGAGTTTGAGTCTAAACGTCGTGAGGAGGGCCATCCGGAGGGCTTTCAGGGCTGATTTCATGATGCTGGCGCGGTTGAGATCGTACCGGATTGAATCTGCTGGAGGTTCTTGGATTGGTTCCTCCCCCGCTTGGGGCGGGGGAGGCTAGGAGGGGGCTGCGAGCGGAGCGAGCGGTCTTATGGCCAGCCTCCAGCACCGGCTGAGAGCCGGCCCCCTCTCTAATCTCCCCCGCCCCAAGCCGGGGGAGAGGCCAGACGAGACACAGAATCAGAAGCCTAAATCGGCAGCCGGTGCTCTGGCGGGTCCTGCTGAGGAAGGTCGCCGGGCTTAATCCCCGACACAGCCCCGTCAATAATCTGCTGCTGCACGATCGGATTCCAGCGGTCGTCGATCACCTGCCAGATCGCCTTGCGATCCTCGATCGGAAGCCAAGGCTTGGCGGCCCACTCGCTCAGCTTGTCGGCCAAGCTCTCCAGGTTGTCCCACTCGAACATCGCTCCATTCACGCCGTCGATGACTGACTCGTACTCGGGGCCGTGCTTTTCTGGGTTGTTGTGCGTGACGCAGGGCGTGCCGTAGGTCAGACTGTGCATCGCCAGCAGGCCGACCTTTCCAGGCGAACAGAGCGCCGTGGAGCACATGATGAACCGGCAGAGCAGCGATTCGTCGTAGCAAGGGCCATAGAAATTGGTCCGGACGCCAGCGTCTGCAGCCAGCTTTTCCAGCTCCTCCCTGTGGCCCTTGTCTGGCATTCCGCCGATCAGCAGCAGGTTCATCTCCTGCCCTCGGTTCTTGAGGATCTCGGCCGCCTTGATCAGCTGATCGCCCCTGCGGCCCCGATTGATGCGTCCGACAAGGGTGACGATTGGGGCGTCCGAGCCAGGGAAGAGCTCCTTGCGCATCTCGTCGAGCTCCTCAAGCGTGACCTCGTCGCGCACAGATACCTGCTTGCGGTAGTCGAGGCTGTTGTAGACCACGTAGATGTTGTCCGGGTCGAAGCCCTCCTTCGTGACCGCGATCTCTTTGGCCCGGTGGCCATAGAGCAGCAGGCCGTCGGCGATCTTGAAGAACTGCCGCCGGAGCCAGCCATTGAGGCCAGTCGGGGTTCTCAGCCAGCCGTGCGACCAGAACAGAACCCGCTTCCCGGCCAGCTTGGCCAGAGGGGCGGAGATCCAGGTTGCGAGATAGTTCGGGTCCCCAAGATAGATGATCGCATCGAACCGCTTGTCGAACGCCAGCTTGATCATCCCGCTCTGGAACAGGATCCGCTTGGCGATGTAAAAGCACTTGGTGGGAATGAACCTGCCGGGCGCGTCCTCCTCGACCTCCCACTCCTTGATTCCGATGTTTCTTGGGTCGACCGGCGCGCCCGCGAACCAGTATTCGTGCTCCCCGTTGTTCACCAGCTCCCGGTTGACCGGGCCGCGGTAATGGGCGAAAAAGTGATAGACAATCGGCACACGAAGCCGCGATTTCTTCTGTTCGTTCGACATGGCGCCAGAGCTGATTTGTCCAGGATGACGCCTTCAAGCCTGTTCTCGCCAGCTTCCGCCCTATTCTCACTTCTGGAAGAATGGTGGATTGGTCCCTTCCCCACGTAAGGTGGGAGAGGCCAGAAGAGACCTCCTTCACAACCGGAAGAGCACGGACAAACGCTGGGAGCGCCTGTCCATGGCACACGAGAGAAGCCAGATCCTTGATTGGTCCCTCTCCCTCAAGTGAGGGGGAGGTTAGGAGGGGGACAGACAAATCTTGCGTCTTACGAATCAGCCAGCAGTAGGTTGAGGCTTCGCTTGCGGCCCCCTCCCTAACTTCGCAAGGAGAGGGAACCATAACCTCACCCATGTGACCACAGGACCCCCGCCCAAAGGGCGAAAATTCAGGCGCTGCAGATGAGCCAGCCATAATAGGCCTGAAATGGCTGGGGAAAACCCGCCATCGCGTGCTCATGCTTCAAGTCCTGCAAAACCTCAGCTCCGGCGAAACCGAAGTCGTCGACGTCCCCTGCCCGGGGGCGAAGCCCGGATGCCTGTTGATCCGCACCTCCAAGACGCTGATCTCAGCCGGCACCGAGCGAATGCTCGTCGAATTCGGAAAAGCAGGCCTCATTGCCAAGGCGAAATCCCAGCCTGATAAGGTTAAAGACGTCCTCAGTAAGGTCAAAACTGACGGGCTTATGACGACGCTGGATGCCGTTAAGAGCAAGCTGGACCAGCCCTTGCCGCTTGGCTACTGCAACGCAGGCACAGTCATGGAGGTCGGCGAGGGTGTGGAGGGCTTCACCGTTGGCGACCGAGTCATCAGCAACGGCCAGCACGCTGAAGTTGTCAATATCCCGATCAATCTCTGCGCGAAGATTCCGGACAACGTGCCGTTCGATGAAGCCGCATTCACAGTGCTCGGCTCGATCGGCCTTCAGGGCATCCGGCTGCTCAAGCCGACCCTCGGCGAGTCGTTCGTCGTCACCGGCCTGGGCCTGATCGGCCTGATGTGCGTCCAGATGCTCCGCGCCAATGGCTGCAGAGTGCTCGGCATCGACTTTGACGCCGCCAAGCTGAAGCTTGCCGAGGAGATGGGAGCTGAAGTCGTCAACCTAGGCGCAGGAGAAGACCCGGAAGCCGCCGCCGCTGCGTTCTCAAACGGCAGAGGCGTGGACGGAGCCCTCATTACGGCTTCCACAAGCTCAAGCGAGCCGGCTGCACAAGCCGCCCACATGTGCCGCAAGCGCGGTCGAATCATCCTGGTGGGCGTGATCGGCTTAGAGCTCTCCCGCAACGACTTTTACGAAAAAGAGCTGTCGTTCCAGGTGAGCTGCTCCTACGGCCCTGGCCGATATGATTTGGACTACGAAGAGAAAGGCCGCGACTACCCGCTGCCCTTCGTACGCTGGACAGAGCAGAGAAACTTCGAAGCGATCCTTGAGCTGATGTCAAACGGCGGACTTGATGTTAAGCCGCTCATCAGCGACAGCTACAAGATCGCCGACGCGGGAGACGCCTTCGTCAAGCTGACCGAAGATAAGGCCATCCTCGGCCTCGTCATCGACTACCCGACCGACGAAGAGAAGCCAGAAGAGACCCTCCGCAAGCCGATTATTGAAGTCAAAGAGTTCGCTAAGCCGGAAGCCGGCAAGCCAGCCGTCAGCTTTATCGGGGCAGGCAACTACTCATCGCGAATGCTCCTCCCAGCCTTCGTCAAGGCGGGAGCAAAACTGCTGACCTTGGCCAGCAGAGGCGGCGTCAGCGCCAAGCACAACGCAGGCAAATTCGGCTTCAGCCACGCGACAACCGACACCGATGCATTGATTAGTGACCCTAACTGTAATGCGGTCGCAGTCGTCACACGCCACGACACTCACGCAGACTTTGTGATCAAGGCGATGGCAGCAGGGAAGGACGTATTCGTCGAAAAGCCGATCGCCATCACTCGCGACCAGCTCAGCCAGATCGAAGAAGCCTATGACGAGGGCGGCCCCAGGGTCATGGTCGGCTTCAACCGCCGATTCGCACCGACGGTCAAGAAGATGAAGAGCCTTCTCGACACGACATCGGAGCCCAGGAGCGTGATCTACACGGTCAACGCCGGCGCGATCCCGGCCAATCACTGGACACAGGACAGGGAAGTCGGTGGCGGCAGATTCATCGGCGAAGGCTGCCACTTTGTCGATCTGCTGCGCTTCCTGGCAGGCTCCCCGATCAAGCGGATTCAGGCAATGATGATGGGCGACGCTCCCGGAATTGAAATCCGCACAGACAAGACGATCGTCAACATAGAGTTCGAAGACGGCTCCATCGGCTCAATCCAATACCTTGCGGACGGCCACAAATCCTTCCCGAAGGAGAGGATTGACGTCTTCTGCGGCGGCAAGGCCCTGCAGCTCGACAACTTCCGCAAGCTGACCGGCTATGGCTGGTCCGGGTTCAAATCGTTGAAGAACTCAAAGCAGGACAAGGGCCAGGACGGGTGCAGCGAGGCCTTCGTCACAGCCATCAGCACAGGCGGACCCTCCCCGATCCCGTTCGATGAGATCATGGAAGTCCACAAAGCCTGCTTCGACGTCGACGAGCAGTGCTCAGCCGGATAGACGCATGAACACCAGCCCCAAAACAGCGCCCGCAATCGCCCCCTGGCCGTACTTCGACCAGGAGCAGGTGAACGCGGCCGCGAAGGTGCTGGAATCGGGCAAAGTGAACTACTGGACAGGCCAGGAAGGCCGCCAGTTCGAAGCCGAATTCGCAGCCAAAATAGGTTCAAAATACGCTGTTGCGATGTCAAACGGCACCGTAACGCTGGACGCCTGCCTTCGCGCACTCGGCGTCGGCCCCGGAGATGACGTCCTTGTCACGCCCCGCACGTTTTTGGCCTCCGCTTCCACCGTCATCAGCATCGGTGGGAACCCGGTTTTTGCCGATGTCGATCCTGTTAGCGGCTGCGTCACAGCAGAGACCCTCGCAGCTGCCGCAACGCCCAACACCAAGGCCGCAATCCCCGTCCACCTTGGTGGCTGGATCTGCGACATGCCCGCCATCATGGCCTGGGCTCAGCCCCTTGGCATCAAAGTTATCGAAGACTGCGCTCAAGTCCACGGCGGCACGCTCAACGGCCAGGCGGCAGGCACATTCGGCGAGATCGCCAGCTGGTCGTTCTGCCAAGACAAGATCATGACGACCGGTGGGGAAGGGGGCATGGTCACCACCGACGACCCCGACCTGTGGCGCGCCGTCTGGAGCCTGAAAGACCACGGCAAGAACTACGACACGGTCTACAGGAAGGACCACCCACCCGGGTTCCGCTGGGTGCACGAATCGTTCGGGACCAACTGGCGCATGACAGAAATGCAGTCCGCTATCGGCCGAGTCCAGGTCCGTCGCCTCGATGACTGGGTGGCTGAGCGCCGGGCAAATGCAGCCTTCTATATGGAGTCGCTCAACAGCATCGACTGCCTCACATTCCCCGAGCCGCCAGAAGGGATGCACCACCCGTACTACAAGCTCTACTTCCTGATCGACCCTGCCCATCTGCGTGCAGGGGTTGGTCTTCAAGACCTGCTGCAGGAGTGCGGAGACCGCGGAGTTCAACTCTTCACCGGCACCTGCTCTGAGGTCTATCTCGAGAAGTGCTTCACAGAAGCCGGCATCGGCCCAGCTGAGCGCCTCCCGAACGCAAAACTGCTCGGCGAGACCTCGCTGATGCTCCCTGTCCATCCGGGGCTCACCGATGAGTATCTCGAAGCCTCGGCTGAGATCATCAAGGATGTGCTCCGGAGGGCCGTCAAGTGAAGCGCGCTTTCGACGTCGTGATGTCGCTGGGTTTGTTGGTCATTTTCTCGCCGGTGCTCCTGGTCTGTGCCATCTGCATCCTCTTCGTGATGGGCACGCCCGTCTTCTTTCGGCAGCAGCGCCCTGGCCTCGGCGGCAAGCCGTTCAACATGGTCAAGTTCCGCACCATGAAGAACGCCGAAGACAAACACGGCAATCCGCTCCCCGATGACCAGCGGCTCACCCGCCTCGGCAAGATCCTCCGCGCCACTTCTCTCGACGAACTCCCCGAGCTCTGGAACGTCCTGAAAGGCGAGATGAGCCTCGTCGGACCACGGCCCCTGCTCATGCAGTACTTGGACCGCTACACCCCCCAGCAGGCCCGCCGCCACGAGGTCCGCCCAGGCATAACCGGCTGGGCACAGGTCAACGGCCGCAACGCGATCAGTTGGGACGAAAAGTTCAGGTTTGACGTGGCATACGTAGATACATGGAGCTTCGGTATGGACATCAAAATCCTCTGCATGACCCTCTCCGCCGTCTTCAACCGCAGCGGAATCTCCGCCTCCGACCACGCCACGATGCCTGAGTTCATGGGTGGGGAAGAGTGATCGCTGTTAATCTGGATTAGTGGATTGGTCCCTCCCCCACTTGGGGTGGGGGAGGTTAGGAGGGAGGGTCCGCCAAAGAAGCTGCCCAAAAGGCAGGTTCGACGTGGATTGCGAGCGGAGCGAGCGGTGTTTTGCCCACCGCAATCCCTGGACGTGAATTAGGCCACGCTTTGAGCTATTCCGGCTGAAAGCCGGCCCTCTCCTAGCCTCTCCCACCCTTCGTGGGAGAGGGACCAGACCGAAGCCCAGAAACCTCTAAAACAGCAAACCGCCAAAACTTAGCCAGAATAGAGAGCAAAGATATGATCATCCTCGGAGCTGGTGGACACGCGAAAGTTGTCATCGCCGCGGCGCACGCTGCAGGCATGAATATCGATGGCATTTACGACGACTCGCCAGAGAAGCAGGGAGCAGATATCTTCGGAGTCCCAATCCTCGGCCCGATCTCATCCGCCCCGACCGATGCAGAAGCCGTCATCGCCATAGGCAGCAACGCCGTCCGTGCCGAGCTTGCAAACCGCCTCAACCTCAACTGGACAACAATCATCCACCCGACAGCCTGGGTGCACGAGTCCGTAGAGATCGGCCCAGGCACAGTGATCTTCGCAGGAGCCGTCATACAGCCTGACGCAAAAATCGGACGCCACGCGATCATCAACACCTGCGCATCAGTCGATCACGACTGCATCGTTGGAGCGTTCGCCCAGATCTCCCCCGGCGTCGCCCTCGCTGGCAGCGTCAACATCGGCCAAGGAGCCTTCATCGGCACCGGCGCCAGCATCATCCCCGGCGTCAGCATCGGCTCCGGAGCGGTCCTCGGCGCCGGCGGAGTCGCCACGCGCGACCTCCCCGCCAACTCGCTGGCCGTCGGCGTCCCCGCCAAAGTAATCTAAGTTCCGTGTGCCATGGACAGGCGCTCTCAGCGTTTGTCCGTGCGGCTAGCCAAGACACGGACAAACCCTATCGGGCCTGTCCATGGCACACATAAAGTTGGCTTTCTGGCCTCTCTCCTTCGACCATCGGGAGAGGGGGAGATCAGAGAGGGGGCTTTGCCCTCACACAAACAGCGACCACACGAAATCTCGAGGAGACCAAGGGCAGGACAGTGCTCACATTCTTCGGGCACAGCTTAAAGTTTTGTCCCCCTCCTAGCCTTCCCCTCATTCGAGGGAGAGGGACCAGATTTAGACCCTAAACTGAACCCAAAATCAGATCACAAATCTGACTCGCCGCCGCACCATCACCATAAGGGCTCGCGGTCTTGGCCATCGAATCATAAGCCGAAGAGTCACCCAACAATAGCCGAGCCTCCGACAAAATTCGGGCCTTATCCGTACCGATCAGCTTCGCGCAGCCGACGTCGACACCCTCAGGCCGCTCGGTCGTCTCGCGCAGCACTAGAACGGGAATCCCAAACGAAGGCGCCTCCTCCTGCACTCCACCCGAGTCCGTCAGGATCAGGTCAGAGCGCTGCATCAGCTTGACAAACTTCGCGTACTCTGGCGGCTCAATCAACTCAACCCGGTCCTTGCCAGCCAGCACACCCTCAAGAGTTTCGCGCACCACAGGGTTCCGGTGCATCGGCACGACCAGCCGGCAGTCTGGGTTCTCATTCACCAGCTGTAAACACGCCTCAGCGATGCCCCGCTGTGGTTCGCCCCAGTTCTCACGGCGATGTGTCGTCAGCAGGATCACGCGACCCTCATGGTCTGGGAGCCAGGTCTGCTCTTCATCCTGAGCGACCCTCATCACAGCATCGATCCCCGTGTTACCGGTTACAAAAATCTTGGAGGCATCCCGCCCCTCGCGAATCAAATTATCCGCCGCCCACTGGGTCGGCGCAAAGTGGTGCTCGGCGATAATCGCGCTCGCCACGCGGTTGAACTCCTCAGGGAAGGGGTTGAAGATGTCGCCGGTACGCAGCCCAGCCTCGACGTGGCCAAACTTCGCCTTCTGATAGAACGCCGCCAGGCTCGCAGTGAAGGTGGTCGTCGTGTCGCCTTGAGCGATCACCCAATCCGGCTTATGCCGCCCGATCGCCTCATCCAGCCCGATCAAGCTCCGCCCGGTCAGCTCCGCCAACCCCTGCCCGTGCTTCATCAGCCCCAGATCTTCGTCCGGCTGCACCCCGAACGTCTGGAACACCTGCTCTAGCATCTCGCGATGCTGGCCAGTGCTGAGAACCACACAATTGACTTCATCGGAGCGCCGCTTCAACTCAAGAACGACAGGCATCATCTTGATTGCATCCGGACGCGTGCCAAGAATGCAGACAACAGTGGGGCGGGACATCGGTTCAGAGGATACCAGCGACAGAATTCTGGTCTGGTTCCCACTGGTCAAGGGAGGAGAGCTGAGAGCCAGCGGTCTTGTCAATCTGGCCTCTCCCCCGGCTTGGGGTGGGGGAGATTAAGAGAGGGGGCCGGCCTTCGGCCGGAATATCTGGCAATCAACAAGACTGCTCGCTGTACTCGCAGCCCCTCCTACCCCCCTCATTCGAGGGAGAGGAATAGATTCTGTGTGCCATGGCCCGTCACTTTCAAGGATTCACGTACAGCCTAGCCCCGTAGCCGCGAGTCCCCCACACAGGGAGCGTCTGCGTCGCCACAACCCAAGACGAAGTCGAAGCACCCACCACCAGAGAGTTCACAGTCACGCCGATCGTGCTGTTGCCCTCAGGAATCGTCGCAGTCGACTGGACCGTCGCCGCCGCCGGATTGCTCGAATACAGGTCGATCAAATACCCACCTGCAGGCGCCGGGCCGTTCATCGTCACAGTAATCATTGAGCTGTCACCGCCAGTCACGGTATCTGGCGACATCACAACACCCGTCATCAGCAGAGGCTTGATGTAGATGTACGCGTCCTCAACCGTTGGATAGAGCGTCCCGACCTTGGTCAACAGCCGGATGCGATACACAGTTGTGCTCGTAATAAACCCAACGGTGGGAGTGATCGTGAAGTCAGCGCTGGTCGCACCCTCAGGAATCGTCACCGAATTCGGCATCGAAACCCCCGTTCCCGTCCTGGGGAACACCGCAACCCCACCGGTGGGCGCCGGGCTCGGAATCGTCACGGTTCCGGTCGATGTATCCGTCCAGGAGATCACAAGAGGGTCAATTGTCAGCTCAATATCGTGCTTATCGACATCCGTCAGGTCGTTCACAGAGCGCGTCCACGAGCCCGTAACGACCTGAGAGGCGGTCACCCGGGTGGCTGTATCGAGCAGCACAACTTTCGTTGAAACAGTCACTGCCAGCGCCGTTTCCCCCTCAGGGATCACGGCCGCCGCCGGTGAGTCAGCCGCATTCGTGTTTGAAGACACGAACGTGACGCTGATCCCACCCACTGGTGCTGGTCCATTTAGAGTCAGGTCCAAAATGGCGTCATATCCACCCGTCACCGCATCTGGCTCGCCCTGAAATTCAGCCGAGTCTAGGAGCACTGGCGTGATCTTAATCGTGTCGCTGCCCATGTTCACTCCGCCCTGCCTCACCCTGACGGAATAGACCAGAGAGCTTGTAATGGCGCCAGTCGTCGGTGTGATCACAAAGTCTGCGGAGGTCTGGCCTGCAGGAACAGTCACGGTGCCCGGCATGCTCAGCGAGCCGTTAGACTCTGGGTTGAAGTCGAGCCCCCCAGATGGAGCCGGCCCGTCAAGGGTGATCGTGCCAGTCGCCGTGTCAGTGAAGCTGATTTCCGCAGGGTTGATCTCGAATCCTGAGAACTCTGCATCAGCCCCCTGCAGCCCTGTGAGAAGCAGTGAAAACGCCTGCGGCGCATCCTCCAGCGAACCTTTGTGCGTCACGGTAACCGTATAGCTGCCGCTCTCAGGGACCCCAATTACAACCTGCTCAACATTGTCGCGGAAGTTGTCGCCCGTCGTCGGAGGATTCGCCGGATTTGCCGGATCGAGCACCCAAGGGAAGTAGGTCGCACCATCTTTTATGATCCGGATATCAAGGTCATTAACCAGCATCAGGTCCGGCGGGTCAAGGCTCTGAGGGGGAAGGGTGGCAGGCAGATCAGTCCAGATTAGCGTGGCCTTGATCGGGCCGCTGCCCGTGTAGGTGAATGTGTCCGTGTAGGTTCCGCCGTCAGCCATCTCGAGCTCCTGGATGGCTGCATCGTTTGTCACATCCTCGGTGATGTGCGCCGCTGCGGCTTCAACATTCATCAGGCCCCACCCAAAGGAGTAGTCGGGCCCATCTGCTGCGCCCGCTTCATTTGTCGTGTGCAGCGCGACGCCTTTCAAGGTTGCTGCCCGCATATCCGCCCCTCCATTGAGAGTGCGGTAGTGACCGATCAGCAGCCCTAGGCTGCCGGAAACGCTGGGAGTGGCCATCGATGTGCCTGAGGCAGACGCATAGTCGTCATAAGAGCCGTTTCCGTTCCAATCGATGTAGTAGGCCGACACTAGAGTGGTGCCGTTCGCAACGATGTCCGGCTTTATTCGGCCATCGTCCGTAGGACCCCAACTGCTGAAAACAGACATGACAACATCGCTCGGCCCCGTGTATCCAGATGCAATCGACTCGACAGCTCCAACGGTAATAATGTTCTTAGCATTCGCTCCAGCAGGAATCGAATCGTAGCCATCTATGCCGCCATCGATGTCACGAACTGTAGCGTGATCCCACGTCCAATTGCCGGCAGAATTTCGAACGAGATGGCTGGCTGGCTGGCTGGAAGGTCCGTCGTCCCGATGGTTGCCGGCAGATCTCACCATCTGATAATAGGGTGCGTTGTAATGGATGTCGTCATAGTCATCCGCATCGTAGTAGTAGATTCCAAACTTATAGTCCTCAGTCACGCTGTATGGCACCCAGCCGTACCAGTACCAGGCGGAATTGCGCCATTGCCAGCCTCCATATAGCCCGTAGGAGTGATTGGAGACTTTCAGCCCCGCCGCAGCGGCCGTCGCCATTTCAGAAAGATCGCTGTTCCAGTCGTATGCATGGAGGGTCGCCTCAGGCGCCATGCCCTTTGCAGGCCCATAGGTTCCTTGCCCAACCATTGTGCCTGCCACATGGGTGGGGTGGTAGTTTGCGGCTCCTCCAGAGTCGATCTGGGTGGCCCTCCCCCCAAATTCGACATGAGAGGTCCGGGTCCAGCCAACATCCCAAATGCCAAGGGTCACCCCTGACCCTGTCAGAGACAGCCCGGCACTTCCGCCAGGCCAAACGTTGAATGCGTTGATTGTCTTGGCTGAGTCGAGGTTGTTTGTGGCGTAGTAAATCGGCTCCCCATTATGGAAAAACCTAAGCTCCGCCAGTCCTCCGCCAGGGGTTATAAACCGGACTGGAATCCCGAGCACGTAGGCCTGGAGTTGGACGAAACTGCGCTGAGCCGCCGCCTCACGTTCTGCGCGTGCAGCGTATTCAGCCAACGCCTCGTGATTGGTTTCGGTCTGTGCAGATACGGCAGAAAACGCCGCCAAAAGCAGCAGGAGCGAAAAGAGCTTCCCCCAACACCTCAAGAGTGAGTCCATATCCATTTCCCCGAAAAACTCCGCCTTGCCAGATCCGGCGAAAGACGGCCAAATCAACATACTGCAGACGGGCGGGCAATTCCGCCGTTAGCAGCTCCACGCCCTCATAGTAACGGATTTCCGGGAAATAGAGAGAATCTGGGCCCAGCCTGACCCAAGGGGCAGCAGGTGGCTCAGCTTGATTCAAGGCGTACGGGGAAGCCTGCGCCTAGAACCCGTTTGAATCGAGAATCTCATCCAGAATCTCCGCCCAAACCCCATATCCATCCCGCGTGAGGTGGATATGATCACTCGAAAGCGAGCCGTTATCAGGAAGTCCGCCATCAACCAGGAACTGGTTCCTGATGTCATAAAACAGCACTTTTTCGCCGTCAGCAAAGCGCTCAATGCTGTTTGTCACCTTGTCCATCTTTATGCGGACCGGATCAGCAGGCCCCTCACCAGGAGGAAGCGGACTAAGAAGAATGATTGTCGCACTCGAAGCTTTCGTCCGCACCCTGCGAATCACGATCCCGATCGCTTCAGTGATCTCCTCTGCCGTATGGGTCGGCGCATTATTGATCCCGATCATAAGGAGGATGACGTCAGGCCTGACGTTCTGAAACGCACCATTCTCAATCCGCCACAGCAGCTGCTGTGTCCCGTCGCCAGCGACTCCAAAGTTGGCGGTCGCCCTGTCGCCGAAAACAGACTCGTAGACTCCGTCTCTGGGTGAGGTGTAGACGTTTCTGCCAGGACCGCCCCAGTGCTGCATGATCGAATCGCCGAGCAGAACGGTTTTGACATCGCGAGCCCGTCCGATCTCCTTGATCGCCTCGTGCTCATCCATCCAGGTGCCTCCGCTCAGCCAGCTTTTGGAAAGCACTGTGTCTGGGCGCGCAGTCGGCTGGGCAGCTGTGTTCCATGCAGGGAAGACAAAGCCTTCTCCGCCGCAGCCAGCCAAAACAGCAGCCGCAACTGCACAAACACAGATCATCTTAAGAGGCCTCATTCAAGTACAAAAAGCCTACCCAGCAGCTTTGACAGCCTCTGTGCCTTCACGGGCCCCCCATATCCCAGTAAAGACCTCCGGCAGAATCCATTACGTACGCTGCGGTCGCCAGATATAATCTAGGGGTGCTGGCCGCCGCCGCTCTCTTAATAATTAGCCAAGTTGAATCTCGTCCGGAGACGGTTATTCCAGTCGTACAGCCTGAGAAAGGTTCGCGTACTTGGCTCGGCGGACGTGGATGGATGGACCAGCACAAAGACATCCTGGAGATTCCCCGGCGGCGCAAACCCGATCTCATCCTGCTCGGTGACTCACTCTTCCAGCACTGGGGAGGGGAGGGCCGAAGAGTTGCCCGAGGCGTTCGAACCTCCGACTACGATCTCTACTTCGCGCCCTATAACACCGCAAACTTCGGCGTATCCGGTGACGGAACACAGCACGTTCTCTGGCGGATCGACAACGGCGAATTTGAAGACGTCAACCCCAAGCTGATCCTGATCCATGTCGGCGTCAACAACACCGTCCACGCAACCGGAGAAGAGATCGCCGCCGGCATCAAAGAGATCGTCAACCGGCTCCGTAAACTCACACCCAACGCCAAACTCCTGATCGTCAGCCCCATCCCTGCCGGCCCAGACAAAGACCACTGGCGCAGAGTCAAACTCGACCGAGCATCCGAAATCATCGGCAGATACGCGGACAATAAGCGGATCTTCTACGCCGACCTCCGCAGTGAGTTCATCGAAGATGACGGCAAACTCATCGAGGCCGACTATTCGAGCGATTCGATCCACCTGAGCAAACCGGGCTTCGCAAAAATGGGCAAAGTCCTCGCCGACCCCGTCCGTCGCCTGATGCGCTAGGCTGCCATGAAGGGCGGGAGAGGGGCCAGATTGGCAGCCATACATGCCGAAGGCTTCATTTCATCTCCTCTCCCTCGAACGAGGGGGAGGATGTCCGAAGGACAGGAGGGGGACCGACATAGAGCTGCGCTCGAAGAATGAGAGCGCTGTCCTGACCTTGGATACTCCCGCTTGCTGGCAGCAGCTGGCAATTCGTGGGCAAGCTCCTCACGCCCTGTCTTGCCGGATGCCGCACGGACAAACGCTGAGAGCGCCTGTCCATGGCACACCAGATCTGGATTGAAAGCCCCCTTGCTCCTTCAAAGCAAGGGGGCTGGAGGCTCCTCGCCTACGGGTTGACGTAGATCCTGGCGCCGTAGCCGCGAGTGCCCCAGACAGGAAGTGTCTGAGTCGCGACTACCCACGAGGATGTCGCAGAGCCGACCACGTTCGTGTTGACGGTCACATCGATCGTGCTGTCGCCCTCAGGGATCGTGGCTGTTGCCTGGATCGTCGCAGCTGCCGTGTTGACTGAATAGAGATCAATCACATAGCCGCCAGCGGGAGCCGGGCCGTTCATCGTCACCGTAAATGTCGATGAATTGCCGCCAGTCACCGTATCAGGGTTCATCACCACACCGGTCATCAGCAGAGGCTTGATGTAGATATAGGCCTGCTCGACGGTCGGATAGCTTCCGCCGATCTGTTTGAGCAGCCTGATGTTGTACACCTTCGTGCTGGTCGTGGAGCCCATCGTCGGGGTGACCGTAAAGTCGACCGATGTAGAGCCCTGTGGGATCGTCACCGAGTTCGGCATCGAGATGCCGCTGCCTGTTCTCGGATAGAGTGTCAGGCCGCCCGCCGGAGCGGGGTCTGGGATTTGCACTGTTGCTGTCGAGGTGTCCGACCAAGAGATAACCAGCGGATCGAACGTCAGCTCAATATGGTGCTGAAGCACATCTGTCAGATCATTGACCGTTCTCGTCCAAGATCCGGTCACAACCTGCTCCGCGGTAATGCGAGTCTCAGTGTCCAGCAGCACAGCCTTAGTCGGCACTGTTACCGCGAAGCTGGTCTGGCCCTCGGGAATCACAATCGCTGCAGGAGCGTCCGCTGCGTTCGTGTTTGAAGAGACAAACGAGACGTTCAAGCCGCCGGTCGGTGCCGGTCCATTGAGCGTCAGATCCAGCGTAGTATCCAGACCGCCGACCACCTCGTCAGGCTCACCATCGAACTCTGCCGCATCCAAGAGAACGGGGACGATTTTCACCGTGTCGGAGGCCATGTTTATGCCGCCCTGACGAATCGTCACCGTGAAGACACTGGAGGAAGTGACCGCCCCGGTCGTCGGTGTGATCGTAAAGTCTGCACTTGTGGCGCCCTCAGGAATGTTGACCGTCGTCGGGAAGCTGAGAGAGCCGCTCGTGATCGGGTTCACATCGATGCCGCCAGCAGGCGCCGCACCATTCAGAGTGACCGTGCCAGTTGCCGTGTCGGTGAATGTGATCTCAAACGGGTTGATCTCAAAATCAGAGACCTCCACCGCCGAGTCTTCAAGACCTGTGAGGATCAGCGAGAACGCTTGAGGAGCATCAACCAGTGTGCCCTTATGCGTCACCGTGACGGTGTAGTTGCCGCTCTCGGGTACGCCGATCTGAATCTGTTCAACGTTGTCGCGGAAGTTGTCGCCTGTCGTCGCAGCATTGCCAGGATTCGCAGGGTCAAGTATCCAGGGGAAGTAGGTCGCTCCACCCTTCGTGATGCGGATGTCAAGGTCGTTGACAAGCATCAGAGTAGCCGGGTCGACCGAACCCGCAGGCGGAGTGCCTTTAGGATCTGTCCAGACCATCGTCGCCTTGATCGGGCCGCTGCCTGTGTAGGTGAAAGTCTCTGTGTAAGTGTCGCCGTCATTGAGAGACAGCTCCTGCATCACGACATCGTTGGTCACGTCTTCTGTGATCACATCCGTGCCGCCTTCCACGTTCATCAGGCCCCAGCCAAATCTGTAGTCCGGTCCATCAGATGTTCCGGCTTCGTGGGCTGTATGCAGAATGACCGCTTTCAGCGTCGCCGAAAGCATCTCATTGCCAGGGTTCAAGCCGCGGAAGTGCTCCACCAGAAGCCCCGCACCGCCTGCAGCGCTTGGCGAGGACATCGAAGTTCCGCTCGAAGACGCGTAGTCGTCAAAAACCCCGTTGCCGTTGTAGTCCTCGGAGTAGATTGAAATCAGGCTCGTGCCGTTCGCCACGATGTCCGGCTTGATGCGTCCGTCATCGGTCGGCCCCCAGCAGCTGAAACTCGACATCACAACGTCGGATGGAACGGAATAGCCCGATGCGATCGAGCCGACCGCACCCACCGTCATGATGTTCTTTGCTGTTCCCGCGAACCCAACAGTGTCGTAGCCTGTCGCTCCGCCATCCTTGTCGCGGGTTGTTGTTGTATTTGTGACCCAGGCGCCCTGTGAATTCCGGACCCAGTGGCTGATCGGCTGACTGCTCGGCCCATCGCCTCGGTCGTTGCCTCCCGACTTGTGAATCAGATAGTAAGGGGCGTTGTACGCGATGTCATCATAGTCATCCGCGTCACCGCCGTAGAAGCCAAACTTATAGTCCTCGGTGTTGCTGTAGCCTGGCCAGCCGTACCACCACCAGCTGGAGCCGCTCCAGTACCAGCCTGAAGCCGCACCGTAGGAGTGGTTGGAAATCACCAGGCCTGCCGAAGCCGCTGTCGCCATCTCAGACAGATCACTGATCCAGTCGTATGCATCGATCGTTGCCGCCGGGGACATGCCCTTGGACAGGCTGAGGACGCCGCTTGCTGCCATCGTGCCTGAAACGTGTGCTGGATGCCAGTGGATGCTGCTGGGAGAGTCGACTTGAGTGGCTCGGCCGTTGATCTCAACGTGGTTGAGACGGATCGCACCGCCATCCCAAAGAGCTAAATTCACGCCGGAGCCGGACAGAGAGAGCCCTGCGCCGCCGCCGGACCAGACATTAAAAGCGTTGATCGTCTTCGCCGCATCGAGGTTGAGCGTTCGGAAATAGATCGGCTCCTTGTTCTCAAAGCGAACCAGCTCGAAGAGAGTCCCATTGGCGTCTTCAAATCTGATCGGCAGATCGAGAACCAGTGCCTGCAGGTGAGCAAAGCTTCTCTGAGCCAGCGCCTCCTGCCCTTTTCTCTCAGCGATTTCAGCGAGGGCTTCGTGATTCGTCTCAGTCTGAGCTGAGGCCGCGGAGAAGGCGGCGAGAAGAGCAGAGGCAACAAAGGCCCTGCCCAAAAATCCATTGCAAGCAGTCATGATCAAATCTCCAGACCAACGTGTCCGGTAATGCAGAATCTGGCGAAGCTGCGCCAGCCCAACATACTGCGGACGTCTAAAAAGACTCCACAGACTCATCTGCAGTCCCAATTATGGCCAAATCAGCCTAAAACTGGAGCAATTAAGGCTTGGTTCCCTCCCCTCCTCGATTGAGAGGAGGGGAGGGTTAGGGCGGGGAGGTTCTGGGGCCAGCCACGCGGTTCGCGCCGAGAAACCTCCATCCCCCAGCCCCCTTCCTCCTTCAAAGCAAGGAGGAAGAGGGCTTCTAGCCTCTCCCCCGACATTCGCGGCTGAGGGACCAATAAGAGAATCTGGATTCGTGTGCCATGGACAGGCGCTCTCAGCGTTTGTCCGTGCTCTCCTGACTAAAACACGGACAAGCCCAAAGCGGCCAGTCTATGGCACACAGCTTTTGATAGTAGGTGGATTTATTGCACCTAAAACGAGAGGGAGCCGCCCCACGTCAGGTACTTGCCGCGGACCACGCCGATAAACATCGCCGCGTCCATCGCACGGCCGTCCGTATACCACCGCTCCTGGTCGGCACCGAACGGGCCGAGCTGATAAGAGGCGATGACGTTGATGTTGAACGCGTCGTACTCAGCGCCCAATGTCAGACGCTTCCCAACCGGAGCAGAGGCAGAAACAAACGCGCCTTCAAACCGCCGCGACCCACTCCCTGCCGAAAGATAAACGCCGTCCCGAGCCTCATAAGTGAGCACGCCGTACCAGCTGGTGCTGGCGTCGAGATCGCCCGGAAGGCCGGTGCCGCTCGCTCCACCGCCACCGCGCAGATCCTGCACGCCCACAGCCCAGCGAACATCCGATGTCTGCCGGCCAGGAGCCCACTGCAGGTTAAAGGAGGTGTCCCAGTACGAGCTGAGCACCATCATAGAGCCGGAAAACGAACCCGCATCACCAGCAGAAAAGCCCGTCATCAGCTGAAGAGTGCCGCTGCCGTCATTCACAAAATCTCCCGAATCGCCTTCTAAATGAAAGCTCATGTCGTTGCTCAAAACAACGGCCGAAGCGAGGAATCGCCAGTCTGTCGGTGTGTACGCAACAGGCGTGCTTAAGGTCAGCGCACCGCCGTGGCCAAAGTGGCCGTTGGCTCTGATCGGGTAGCCCGAGCCGGGCAGAGCCCCGAACCCGCGATACTGAGGGTACTGGTGGTAGCCAAACAGCTCGCTCTGGGCAAAACCGGTCGATACAAGCAGTACAGCAGCAGACAGCCCAAGCAGGCCCCGAATTCTCATCATGGGCATCTTACCTTTGGGTTCTGTGCCCTCAAGTAAACTGCGCCGAGATGAGCCAGCAGCAAGGCGAGCCGGTCAACATCTTCTCGCTCGAAACAGAGATTGAGGAGAACTGGGCGGAAATCAACCACGCCGTCCAGCGTGTGATCAAATCCGGAATGTTCATCCTCGGTTCTGAGGTCAACGCATTCGAAGAAGAAGCTGCCAAATACCTGGGCGCCAAGCACGCCATCAGCTGTGCCAACGGCACCGACGCGCTCATCATCAGCCTCCGCGCCCTCGACATCAAAGCCGGTGACGAGGTCATCACCACACCGTTTTCCTTCTTCGCCTCCGCTGAATCGATCTGCCTGGTAGGCGCTAAACCCCAGTTCGTCGATGTCGATCTCGACACGATGAACATGGACATGTCGCAGCTCGAAGCGGCCATCACCGAAAAAACCAAGGCGATCATGCCGGTCCACCTGTTCGGCCTCCCGGCCAACATGGACGCCCTGATGGAAATCGCTGAGCGGCGCGGCATCGCGGTGATCGAGGACACAGCCCAAGCCTTCGGCGCACGTGTCCCGGACGGCAAGTACCAGGGCCAGAGCGTCGGCTGCATCGGCACGACCGGCACCTATTCATTCTTCCCAACCAAGAACCTCGGCTGCTACGGCGATGGCGGAATGATCTCCACCAACGACGACGAGGTCGCCAAGATGTGCCGGATGATCCGGTTCCACGGCTCGAATCGCCGCTACCACCACGAGATGATCGGCATGAACTCGCGCTTGGATGCTCTGCAGGCCGCGATCCTGAGGCTCAAACTCCCGATGCTCGACGGCTACAACGCCGCGCGGGTTCAGGTCGCCAAGAATTACGCTTCACTCTTGGAGGGTGTCGAAGGGATCATCACCCCTGAGGTCCGCCCGGGCCACATCTTCCACCAGTACACGATCCGAGTCCTCGACGGCCGCCGAGATGAACTCCAAGAAAAGCTCCGAGACAAGGCCATCGGCTCGATCATCTACTATCCAATCCCTCAGGACCGTCTCGAAGTCTTCGAAGGCCAATACGACCGCATGCCCAACAGCGACACCCTCGCTGAACAGGTCCTCAGCCTCCCGATCCATCCGTATTTGAAGCTCGAACAACAGCAGCGCGTCGCTGCCGGCATCTCTGAGATTTTGTAGTTTGGATTTCTTAGGCTCGGTGGATTGGTCCCTCCCCCACTTGGGGTGGGGGAGGCTAGGAGCGGGCTGCGAGCGAAGCGAGCGGTCTTATCGCATACCGCCAGCACCGGCTGAAAGCCGGCCCCCTCTCAATCTCCCCCGCCCCAAGCCGGGGGAGAGGCCAGACAAGACCCTCCTCTCAAACGAGGGGGGGAGAAAACCAAATCCTCCACCCCAAGTGATACACTAGTCCGAGCAAGGGCGCTATGCGAACCACTCTCGTAACTGGATCGGCGGGGTTTATTGGGAGTCACCTTGTCGACGCGCTCCTCGCTAGAGGAGATAAGGTTGTTGGAGTCGACAACTTCGACAACTACTACAGCCGAAGCCACAAAGAGGCCAATATTAGCGGCCAGCTAGGGCACCCCAATTTCACTTTTCATGAAGCAGATATCTGCGATCAGTCGCTGATAATGAGCCTGGGGCTGAGCGGCCTCGATTCAATCGTTCACTTCGCCGGCCGCGGCGGAGTACGGCCATCCATCGCTGACCCAGAGTCATACGCGAAGCTCAACGTCGGCGGAACCAGGAATATGCTCGATATGGCGGCTGAATACGGCGTGCCGCAGTTCGTTTTCGCCTCTTCCAGCAGTGTCTACGGGATCAATCCGAACGTCCCCTGGTGCGAGGATGACGACGACCTCTGCCCGATCAGCCCCTACGCAGAGACAAAAATTGCTGGGGAGCGGCTCGGCCACCAGTACTCCCGCACCCACGGAATCAGATTCCTGGCGCTGCGCTTTTTCACTGTTTACGGTCCTCGACAGCGGCCCGACTTGGCAATCAGAAAATTCGCTGAGAAGATTCAGAGGGGAGACGAAATTCAGGTCTATGGAGACGGCTCCTCGCGGCGCGACTACACGTGGATCGGGGACATTGTAAAAGGTGTTATGGCGGGCGTCGACTACCGCGACTCCCTCTTCGAGGTGATCAACCTGGGCAATAACCAGACCGTGTCGCTGCACGAGCTGATTGAGGCGATTGAGATTGCTGTCGGCCGCAAAGCCAATATCGAGAGAATGGCTCACCAGCCAGGTGACGTCCCGCAGACCTGGGCGAGGAACGACAAAGCCCAGAACCTGCTCGGATTCGCCCCAAACACACCGCTCAACACAGGCCTTGAGGAGTTCGTGTCCTGGCTGAATTCACAGCCCAAGCCATAATGTCCTCTGGCCTGAGGATCCCTGTCCGAAAATGTCAGACGTCTGACATTTCGTACCTGTGGAGGGTGGATTTTGGATTGGTGGATTGGTCCCTCCCCCGCGAATGGCGGGGGAGGATGTCCGAAGGACAGGAGGGGGCCGGCCCTTGGCCGGAACTCCAGAGGGCGATGCTAGTCATACGCCAAGAATTAGCGAAGCGAGCGGTCTTATCGCCCACCGCCAGCCCCGGCTGAAAGCCGGCCCCCTCTCAATCTCCCCCGCCCCAAGCCGGGGGAGAGGCCAGCAAGACAGGATTGGAAAGAGAATGAGCAGAAAGATTTGGTGGGTAAACCACTATGCGATCACACCGGAAAGACCCGGCGGAACGAGGCATTTCGACCTCGGAACAGAGCTCGAGGCGCAGGGCCTCGATGTCCGTGTCTTCGCATGTGACATCAGCCTCTCCACCCGCAAACGAACCCTGCTCAGGCCCAACCAGAATCACCTCTCAAAGAAGCATGGCCAGCTCGACTGGACCTGGATCAACGCAGCTGAATACGAGGCGAACAACTGGAAGCGCGCGTGGAACATGATCTCGTTCAGCAAGCGATTCCGCAGAGCCGCCAGGAAGCTGGCCGGAAAGGACAGGCCGTCGGTCATCATCGGGTCTTCGCCGCACCTCTTTGCTGCCAAGTCGGCGATGATCGTAGCCCGCAGGCGAAACGCCAAATTCGTCCTTGAGCTTCGCGATCTCTGGCCGCAGGCGCTCATCGACATGGGTGAAATGGGCGAGGAGCACAAGGTCGTCAAACTCTTCAGAAGCCTGGAGCGGGAGCTCTACCGCGGAGCGGATGCGTTCATCATTCTTGCCGAAGGATCGCGCAAATACCTGCTGGATAGAGGTGTGCCGGAGTCGAAGATTCACTTCATCCCCAACGGTGTTCATTTGGGCCATTTCCAGGTCGATGAGACTCGTGAGGAGACTAGAAAAAGACTCGGCTTTGACAAGTTCACAATCGTCTACACCGGAGCCCACGGACCGGCGAACACGCTCCAGACGGTCGTCGAGGCCTCCCTTATTCTTGAGGGTTCGGGCATTGAGTTTGTCCTTGTGGGCGACGGCCCCTCCAAGGCTGATCTCGTCTCTGACGGCGGCAATGTTCGGTTTATGGACCCTGTCTCGAAGGGCGAAATCCCCGCCCTGCTGCAGGCCGCTGATGCCGGTGTGATCACGCTCCAAGACATCCCTGCTTTTGCCTACGGCGTGAGCCCAAATAAGCTGTTCGACTACATGGGCGCACAACTCCCCGTCCTCTGCAGCATTCCCGGCGATATGGCAGGTGTGGTTGAGCGTGCTGAAGCTGGTTTGATTGCAAAGCCCGAAGACGCCCAGGATCTTGCCGATAAGGCTTTGGCATTGCAGGCAATGTCAGACAGTGATCGCGCTGCGATGGGTGATCGAGGAAGAGCTTGTGTCGAGGAGAACTTCTCCCGGCAGAAGCTCGCTGAGCAGCTGAAGGATATGTTGACGAGCCTCTAACCTCTGAAAGCCCCCTTTCTCCTCGTTTGAGAGGAGGAAGGGGAGGGTCCGCCAAAGAAGGCTGCCATAAGCAGCGTTCGACGTGGAAAGGGGATGGAGGTTCTTAGGATTCGCTTCTGGTCCCTCTCCCTCGAACGAGGGGGAGGCTAGGAGGGGGACCAATCATTAAGTCTGTGCTCGAAGAATGAGAGCACTGTCCTGACCTTGGACTCCTCTTGCTTTCCTGCAAAAAACGCAGCCACTCGAGCAAGGCCCCCTCTCTTAATCTCCCCCTCTCGCTCCGCTCGAAGGAGAGAGGCCAGAATGGAGCGAATAAAGTACTCTCGTTCTGTTTAGGAAATAAAGGAGGAGACAAGTGCCACGTCAATATCAATCGGCGACGAATAGAGCCCGGAAGCTGAGGCAGACACACACCAATACCGAATCGAAAGTTTGGTCAAGGATCAGGCGCGGCCAGATCGGATTTCACTTTGCAGACAGCATCCGATCGAGCGTTACGTGCTCGATTTCTACTGTCCTGAGGCGAAGCTTTGTGTTGAGCTGGACGGAGACATTCACGCTGATCGGACAGACAAGGACCAGGCGCGAGACGAGGCCCTGGACTCTCAAGGCATCACCGTGATGCGGGTGCATTCGCAGCACGCTTGGCACAACTTGGATCAGGCTGTTGAGGAGATCTTGGCGACATGCATCGAGCTGACCGGACGCGATCCGTTTCCTGCCCCCGATTAGGACTGCTCACTAGATTGGTCCCTCCCCCACCCCAAGTGGGGGAGGGACCAATCCAAGAACTCTACAGCCCCACACTCGCGGCAACGTTCTGCTTGAACAGCTCCGCTTCGCGCCGATAGCCGGTCATCACGGCGTGCGATCTATGACCCGTCTGCTCCATGATCACCGCCTCGGGGACGCCGGCGGCGAAGCCGTCGGTGACAAGCCCAGCTCGGAGCGAGTGGCCGGAGACATCCTTGGCGTCGAGCCCCATCAGGGCAGCGCGCTTTTTGATGATCTCGGCGATGGTGCGATCCGTGATTCGGTCCGGAAGCACCTTTCCGGACTTGGTGACGCGGCGGAAGATCGGGCCTTGTTGAATAGCTGCCGTCTCCACCCAATCTGAAAGTGCTTTAACTGGGCAGGTGTCG
>JALGYA010000327.1 GCA_029824475.1 Fimbriimonadia bacterium
CAGGGAGCAGGTACTCCAGTTTGCGCGCCTTACTCCCCCCGCCTGCAAAACCAGTGAGGTCATCCCTTTTGATCCAGAGATCCAACCCAAGCTGCGGTCCAAGCCGTGGCAGCGGATGGAGGGGCGTTGGTCCGTGCAGGAGCGGAAATCTGGGCAGATCGACCATCTGACACAACCTTACCAGCCGATACGATGCAACACTTGTCGGCGGAGCGTCTGAACTCACACGATGAGCCAACCGAAACAGAAGAGCCGCAAGAAGATGATCCTAGGAATTGTCGGCCTTGCTGTGCTTCTAGGTGTCGGCTATTTCGCGTACGGTCCCATCAAGATCGCCTTGGCGATGTTGGAGAAGACCGAGTTCCGAGAGTTCAGCGGCGACTCCACAGACAGCCTGCTTGCCATCCACAACGCCCTGATTCTCTATCAAGACTCGGAGGATCAGCTGCCTGATGCCTCCGGCTGGATGGATGCAGCAATCCTTCGCCTGAAGACGGCAGACATGAAGGACAAAGAAGTCCTAAAGAAGCTCCAACGCCCCGGTGCCGCCGAGGACGAATACGGATTCGCGTTCAACGACAGCCTAAGCGGCCTCCACACCGAAGACTTGGATGACCAAGGAGTGCCCCTTGTCTTTGAGTCGACTGAAATGGGATGGTCTGCCTCTGGCGCCCCCGTGAAGATCGGCGTGCCTGGTGGGCAGGCGATCACGGCTGGCGGAGAAGTCATTCAACTCCCAGGCACCAAATGAGAGGCTGAATCGTGAGATATACTGAACAGAACGCCTGGCCTAAAGTAGGCAACGTCGCCTGAGGATAGACCACCAGATGTCAACACTGATTGAACCAGCATCGATGAACAAAGTTGAATTCCTGAGGCTGATGATGCTTAGCCGAGAAGGGGACCGCCGAGAGGGCATTCTCCTCCGTCAGTCGAAGGGCTGGTTCCAAGTCAGCGGCATGGGCCACGAGGCTATCGGGGCCCTGTCCCTTCTGCTTGAGAAGGACGACTGGCTCTATCCGTACTACCGAGACCGATCTCTCTGCTTGACACGAGGGCTGTCCAACAAAGAGCTTGCACTTGCCTACTTCGCTAAGAAGGAGGCGTCCTCTGGTGGCCGCCAGATGCCGGGGCATTACTCATCGCGAAAACACAACATTGCATCGGTATGCACTCCCACAGGTGGAGGCCTCATCCCCGCAGCTGGCACCGCCTGGTCAATGCGACTGCAGGGCAAGAACAATGTCGTCATCGCAACAGTCGGCGACGCTGCCAGCCGCCAGGGCGAATTCTTCGAAGCGATCGCGTTCGCTGTTCAGGAAGACCTTCCTGTCATCTTCGTCATTGAGGACAACAAGTACGGCATCTCGACCCCGACAGAAAAGTTCTTTGTCCTCAACAAGGGCGGCGTTCTGTCGGAAGACCATGTTGTCAAGTTCGACGGAAGAAAGATCGACGAAGTTCTCAAGGCAGGATCAGACGCGATTGCCAAAGCCCGACGCGGCGAAGGACCAACCATTCTTTGGGCGGACATCGACCGCCTCGCCAGCCACACAAGCTCGGACGATCACCGCGTTTACCGTGAGCAGGAAGATATCGATGCGATGGCAGACCGCGACCCTATCGTGCTGCTGCGCGACGAACTGATGGAAGCGGGCGAACTGACTCTCGTACAGTTCGAGGGCATGAAGAAGGAGATCGCCAACGAAGTCTACGAAGACTATCGTTCGGCTGAAGCCGCTGCAGATCCCGATGGCGATGAAGTGATGAACCACATGTGGGGTCACACTCTTCCGCCCGAGAAGCCCCCGATCGAGCCAGGCCAGATGACGATGGTCGAGGCGATCAACACCGTGATGCACAAAGCGCTCGGCACGAGCGGAGACATCATCTTTTTTGGTGAGGACATTGAGGACCCCAAGGGCGGCGTCTTCGGTCTGACCAAAGGGCTTTCAAACGACTTCCCGAAGCAGGTCTTCAACTCTCCATTGGCTGAGGCGACCATCGTCGGCACTGCCGTCGGCATGTCGTCCTACGGGATGAAGCCGGTCTTTGAGATGCAGTTCGTTGACTTCATCGCTCCAGCATGGAATCAGATCACAACGAACCTGAGCTCCCTGCGATGGAGATCAGCTGGTGAGTGGAAAACACCGTGCGTTCTTTATGCTCCGTACGGTGCGTATCCACGCCGGAGGATGCCGCAGGCCTCTTCTGGACAGCGATCCACGGCGACGATCCGCACGTGATTCTGATCCCCAAGCACATCTTCCGTAAGCGTGTTGAGGTGAAGGAAGTTGTTCCTGTGCCGTTCGGCAAGGCGAAGGTTCGGCGCGCAGGCTCAGACGTTACGGTTGTGACGTGGGGCAACACTCTTGAGCTTGCTCATGAAGCTGCCGATGAGCTGAGCGGAGAATGCAGCGTTGAGGTCATCGACCTGCGCAGCTTTGTACCTTGCGATTACGAGACGATCACTGAGTCCCTGGAAAAGACAGGACGCCTCGTCGTGATCCAGGAAGACAACAGAACCTGCGGGTTCGGCCAGTCTTTGATCGCTGAAGTCGTGTCTGATCCTGATCGGTTTGGACTTCTGTTCTCATCTCCGCAGCTGGTCAGCCGCCCGGACGTCCACATCGGCTACAACCCGATCTGGGAGTACGCGGCTCTGCCTGGTGTTGAGGAAGTTCTCTCGGCCATTCGCACCGCGATGGAGTAGAGATCTTTCGTCATAATTGGGTGCAGATAATCGGGCCAAGGGGCTAGCCTCCCTTACCTTGTGAGAGAATTCTGTGACCCCAAGAGAGCGCTATTCCCCTATTGTCTTTGACCGGATCAAGCCAATCCTCAAGGAGGCAGGCTTCGAGAAGAAGGGGATCTCATGGTTCCGGGACTGGCACGACTCGCAGCAGGTGATTCGGCTTGACTCCTGGCCTCAGCCCGATGTAGGAGCGTGGCAATTCCGACTCTATCATGGGGCAATAACTGATTTGGTTTGGGAGCTGATGTTCCCGACCATGACCGAACCGGCAAGCGCAGAGTCCTGTCTTCAATCTTCATTCAGGCTCGAGGAT
>JALGYA010000119.1 GCA_029824475.1 Fimbriimonadia bacterium
CAGGAAGGCAGGCTTCGCGCAGGAGATCGACTTCCTCATCACCGGCTGCTACTACCCTGTCGCGACGATGCACCAGGCTGGCCTCAAGGCGAAGCCTCCGGGGCGGACTGTCGAGGCGGGTGGACTGATCACAAACCGTGTGGTGCGCGATCAGACATGGGCGTACGCCGGGATCATGCTCTCGGACTACGCCAAGAACCCGTCGATGCTGGAGAGCGCTCTGCAGGCCGCCGTGGCCACGACACAGGGGATCATGGTGTTCGACTACAGCCACGACATAGCGAACCACTGGGATCTGTTTAAGCGGGCGTTTACATCCCCCGCCCAGGCTCCGCATCAGACGGATCTGCTCAGCCTGGTGAGGGCAAGAAGAGCGGAGTGGGATGCCAACGGCTACAAAGATCCGCCGTTCCCACTCCTTCAGGGGGCACCGGGCGCCGGGTTCTAGTCGCGGCCCTTCTTCTCTTGGGACTCATATCTTGAACAAATCTCCCTGGCCCGTTAGCCGCTCGGCTAACATCAGCGGCTCGTCCCTGTGAATCGATTGGGACTCTGAAAGCAACTCCTCCCGTAGGCCGTCGAGGGTCACCTCCTTGCCTGGGAAGAAGCCGATCTGACATCGACCTACATATCCGTACCGGCTATTCACATTCTTCCTCTGGTCCGGACAACACATCCTCTCAAGCATCGGATGCAGCCTCATCCCAAGCTCGTCCTTCGCTGAGCAAATGCGTTTCTTGGGGTCCTTCTTGGGGTGGTAAACCGCCTGCCAATCTAGGTGAGCATGTTGAACGGCTCCAAGCAACACGTCGCTCAATTGGACCAGATGGCTCGCCTTCTTGTACCTTGTCTCTATGCGATGATCTGAATCAACAAACTCGATTTTGTCTTTAGAGAACGTGACCAGCGGCACGTTTCTTTCCATCCAGTTGATGCCGTGCCAGTCAAAGAATGAATCTGCCTCCAGCGAGCCTTCATTGTCATGAAAGAAGCGCTGCACAACCACTTCTCTGCCCTTCCCGACATAGCATGATTTGAGGTGATGCTGGACCATAGCTCTCAGAAATCGCCGCCGCATGCTGACCGATTGCACTCCCTTCTTCTCTCCAAACCGCTCCATCGAAAGAAGACCTGTGTTCAAAGCAATGACTGACCAAGACAAGGCATGACTGGGGTTCAGAAGTATCGGAAGCCAGTGCTTTGCGCACTCATATGTCGCTCCTTTCGATTTTTGAATCTTGTCGAACTTGACTTCATTCTCAAAACTAGCAAGCTTGCGGGAATCCTGGATGAAATTGTAGATTCCCTCGAAGTGGTCCATTTCAAAGGACACTAGCCCGAGGTAGCACCACGGCGACTTGGTTGAATCGTGCTTGATTTCGTCGGCAACGAGCACTACTTTTGCAGGCCCCTGATCAGACAGATTCAATTCTCCACTATCTAGTTTCATCCTATCTTGTGAGAATTATGCCCGATCACGCCAGTCTTCTCCTCTCATCCAATTGTTTCAACTGGTTGATTCCAGCAAACTGTGGACCGCGCACCAACCGAGCGGCGTCCAATACAATAGACCAGCGGCATGAGCCAGAGCCTTCCCACCGCGATCGGCAAGTACCAGATCATCCGGGAAATCGCGCGTTCGAATGACATTGTCTACGAAGCGTTCGATCCCGTGATGAATCGTCGTGTCGCCGTGAAGCAGCTGGCGGTCCCCTCCGGCTCCAGCGATCAGCAGAAGGCCGACCGCCTCAAACGGTTCCACCGCGAGGCCAGAGCAGCCGGCTCGCTCACCCACATCAACGTTGTCACCACCTACGAAGTCTTTGAGGAGGGCGGCATGAACTGCATCGCCATGGAGTACCTCGATGGCCGAAACCTGCGGCAGGAGCTGGACGCGGTGGGGATGCTCGAAGTGGAGCGGGCGGTGGGCATCGCCTGCAAGGTGCTCGATGGGCTCAGCTTCGCGCACGAGAATTCTGTCATCCACCGCGACATCAAGCCGGACAACATCCAGCTGCTCGATAACGGCCGGGTGAAAATCACCGACTTCGGCATCGCGCGGCTCGCGTTTGAGCCGAACATCACGATCGACGGCCAAGTCTTCGGCACCCCCAGCTACATGTCGCCAGAGCAGATCAACGGCAAGGAGATCGACGCGCGCACCGACCTGTTCAGCGTCGGCGTGATCCTGTACGAGATGATCACCGGGCAGAAGCCCTTCCCTGGCGACAACGTCGTTTCAATCACCTATTCGATCATGAACAAGGAGCCGGAGCCGCCCAAGGCTCTCGCCTACCCGATGCTGTGGGAAGTGATCAAGGAGGCCGTCTCCAAGACTCCCCAAACACGCCCGGCCAGCGCAGCCGAGATGAAGAAGAAGATCGAGGCCGCCATGTCAGGAGGCGCGGCAGCCGCCAGCCCTCCTGTGATCGGAACTTACCAGCAGCCACAAGCCCAGCAGCAGCCCGGGCAGATCCCGCAGCCGGGCCCCTATGCTCCGCCGACACCGGGCCAGACTTATACTCAGCCGTACGTGCCGGGCGGTGTGGTCTATCCCCAGCCGCCCAAGCCGTACCAGCCGGGAATGCAGCCGCCAGCAGGCCAAGGGCCGAACACTCAGCCTTACACGCCCCCCGCGATGGTCGGCGGCCTGCCGGGCCAGGTTCCCGTCTACTATCCGCCGAAGCGCAAGCGAAAGCTGATCACGGTAAAGCCTGAGACTTGGCAGCTGCTCAGGAAGATCATTCTGATCACGGCGGCCTTTATCGCTGCCGTGTTCCTGGTGTTCCAGCTGGTGGAGGGCGTCTCTTCCGCTGATCTTCGACCCGCCAGCTCAGCCCCTGCAGGCGAGCCGATCAACACGGATACCCTCATTCAATCGGCTCGGACTTCAATGCAGCAGGCGGTCACGGCGAGGTCGGAGAGCCTCACGGGCGAGGCCTGGTCAGCGGCGGATAAATCCTGGGCTCAAGCGATGCAGTCAAGCCCACAGACAGCAGATGAGATTTCAAGAGAAGCCGCCAACAGCTATATCCAGCAGGCCACAAGCCACCTGGAGTCCGGCCAGACGAGCCTCGCGCGCAAGGCTGCGTACCGCGCGGTCAACTTCAGCGCCAGCCACCCAAGCCTGCGAAGTCAGGCGGATGGGATCATCAGCCGGCTCGGCGGCAGCTGATCTTCCGACCCAAGGCCTCCTGCTTCCGCTGGTAGAATCCCCCGCGGACGGAGAGTTGGCAGAGTGGTCGAACGCGGCGGTCTTGAAAACCGCTAGGCCTGCAAAGGTCTCGGGGGTTCGAATCCCCCACTCTCCTCCACCGATCAGCTTTTAGCTGGAGGTTCTGCTGTCGTAGCAGGACTGAAAATCGGGGAAAGTCCGGTGAGATTCCGGCGCTGTGCCGCAGCGGTGACAGCCTTCATTGGCTCCAGTCCGCATGCCCGCTCCAGACTGGCTGAACACTTGCCGTCTGCGAGCACAGACTGACAGCGCAAGCTGGCCCTTCGGCTCAAAGTCGGCCCCTTTACCGGGAGCCGAAATGAAGAAAACAAGAACAGATCAGCTCAGGGGATTCACCCTCATCGAGCTTCTCGTCGTCATCGCGATCATCGCGATCCTCGCCGCCATCCTCTTCCCCGTCTTCGCCCAGGCGAAAATGGCCGCCAAAAAGACCGCTTCTGTCTCAAACCTCAAGCAGATCACGCTTGCCTGGATCATGTACGGCACGGACTACGACGACACGGTGATGCGCGTCGCGACCGGCGCTTGGCCCAAGGTCTACTACTGGTGGGGCAGTTTTGACGGCACAGAGCTGCGGGAAGAAGAGGGTCTTCTCTACACTTACATCAAGAATCAGAAGATCCAGACCGACCCGACCTTCGATCCCAAACTGCGGACTGCTCTCGGGGAAACAGGTTATGGATACAACTATATGTATCTAAGCCCAGCCACCTATGAGCCACCCTCTTGGGCTGAGATACCCCAGGCTGTTTCGCACACTCAGATCGGTTCGCCTTCAAACACTGTGGCGTTTGCAAGCTCTGCCCGCATGGGCGGCTGGGCCCCGCCGTATGTGCTTGAAGCGAATACTTACCTTGAGCCGCCTTCGAGTGAGTATCCGACCCTGCACGCCCGCTACAACGGCACAGGCGCAGCCAGCTGGTGCGACGGACACGTGACGTCGATTCGCCCGACGTATCGGCTGGAGGAGTTCGGCTGGTCGAACTATGACCCCGAGCTGTTCAAGCAGAACCATCTGGGCGACCTCACTCGCGACGGCGCGTTCACCGACGAGCTGTTCGACCTCGACTAAAGAACCGGCAGATGGAAGTGGTCTCCGACCGCTTCCATCTCTTTGAGAAGCAGCTTCTGCAGACGCCTTCTTTCGTCTGCGTGTCCCGGATTCAGAGCCAGGTTCACCTGCTCGTACGGGTCTTCATTCAGATTGAACATAAGCCAGGGCTGGCCATCCAGCACCGCGTACTTCCAGCCGTCACGCGTCACGATTCCGCGCCAAGGGCGATCTATCGAGTCACCGTGGCCTGTCGGAACGTGGAGTGAGATCAAGGCCGCCTCGGGCCCGTCAGGATCCTCGCCGAATCGGCGCATTCCAGACCAGTCCTTGCCGTCCATCCCTTCCGGCACTTCGATGCCGCAGAGCCCGAGCGACGTTGGAGCGAGGTCAACAAGACTGACAGGCGCGCTGGACCTGCCGCCACGCAATTCGTATCGGGGCACGGCACCGCCGATGATCAGCGGGACGCGGACGGACTCTTCGTAGGGACTCGTCTTTCGGAACTGCCCGTGCGAGCCGAGCATGTCGCCGTGGTCGCTGAAAAAGATGATGTGAGTCTCGTCTGCGATGCCGAGTTCATCAAGCTTCTCGCGGATGCGCCCGACGTTCCAGTCGAGGTTCTCGACAGCTGCGCAGTATCCTGCGATCTCTCTTCTGGCTCTCTCCTCAACGCAATCGATGGATGGCACGTTTTCACGTAGTTCCACTTGACCCGGCGTGTGCCGGGCCATGAACTCTTCAGGGGCCAAGTAAGGGTCGTGGGGCGGCTGTACAGACAGCGCTGCAAAGAAAGGCTCGCCACTCTTTGCGCGGTCTTCTAGATGCTGAATAAATAGGTCAGTCAGAGCGTCGGTCTCGAAGCCCGGCAGTCTCTCATGAAAGGCGTCGTCACCTTCCCCGCCGTGCACCCAGGAATCCCACTGGCTGTTGTTGTTCTCGTACCCGACCCAGTGGTCAAACCCACCTCGTCTTTCGGGCGGGATGATGTGATCAGAGGCGCGCTTGCCTCCTTCCTGGAACCCATCGACATGCCACTTTCCGATGTAGCCGGTCTTGTAGCCAGCATCTCTGAAAGCATGTGCAACCGTGGGCATCTCCGGCGGAAGCTGGCCCTGGTGGCGGTCCACCGCATGGTGCGGGTGTCTGCCCGTCAGGAGCGTGCCTCTTGCGGGGCTGCAGAGCGGTGTATTGCACACGGCACCCGTGATGTTCAAGCCGTCATCTGCGAGCCGATCCAGGTTAGGCGTGAAGATGTTTGGGTCGCCCGCGCTGCCCAGTGCCTGGGCGCGATGCTGGTCGCCGAATATCCAGATGACGTTGGGCCGCTTCTCACTCATGAGAGCCGCTCCAGCAGGAAGAGATACATTAGTCAGATTCTGACTCAGAATCTGCGGGTTTTTTGCGCCTCAGCCAGAATGCTTCGACTGCGATCAGCAGCATTGCCAGCCAGCAGAGCCAGACAAACGCAAATCGCCACTTAAAGGCATCGGATTCCGCTGGCACGAGCACTTTCGCCTTCAGAGCAACCAGATCACCGGGAGTCGCCGCTTGTCGGATGTTTCCTCGTGCGTCGGTAAAGAGGCTTCGGCCCTGCGCGGCAGACCGCATCACGGGCAGACCGCTCTCTATCGAACGCCAGACTGAAGACATCCAGAGCTGCTCCCACGCGTGCGTGCCCATGTACCAGTCGTCGATCGCCATCACCGCGAGCACCTGTGCGCCGTTTGCTGTGTGTGCGCTGACGATGTCTGGGAAGAGCCCTTCGAAGCAGAGCAGAGCACCAATCTTCATGCCAGCCACGGTCGGCGTTGTGACTGTATCCGCCTCAGTCAGGTCGCCTGACGGCAGGTTGAAGCCATCGAGCGGCAGGATGTTCCTCAGCGGGACGTACTCACCGAAGATCACCAGCCGGGTCTTGTCCGCGTAGCCCCACTCTTCGTCGTAGGTGAACGCCGACTGGTACATGATGTCGCCGTCGATTCTCGTGCCACCGATCAGCACCGGCATGGCCGGATAATCACCAAACGGAGATGGCGGCGGGAGGCTGCCCGCCCCTTGAATCACTCCTTCCGGAAGGATGAGCAGCTCAGACTCCTGAATCACTGCCCTGTTCATGAGCGAGTTGGCCGCAAGATCGAGCGCAGCCGCCTCTTCAGCGGGATCTGAGAAGGCCATATCCACCCCCGGCTGCCCGACAGTTATGGTCCTCTCGACACCCTCAGGCACCTGTCCATAACGCAAGGCTGACGCGATCAAAATGCCGCAGAAAATGTAGATTGTTCTAAACGCATGCTGCGGCGAGAGCTTCAGCTGCGAGCCGCGTTTGGGAGACCATATCCAGTCCGCCATGAGCAGGTTAGGGATGATCACCCAGGCCGAAACGAAGAAGACTGTCCCGAACGCTGCGTGCTGGCCAAATGCGGGAATGTGCCACAGAGGCACGGCGGCCAAAGCCCAGGGAAATGCCAGAGCTGGCATATAGGCTCTGAAGGCTTCAAACCCTGCCCAGATAAGCGGTATGGCCCACCATCTGCGCTGAGCCCAGCACCGGTTGATCAGCCAAGCAAGCCAGTTGTAAAAGAACCCTGCAAGCCCGGCGGTGATCAGCCAAGGGATGGCCGCCATGATCCAGCTGCCTGTCCACTTCTGAACAAACGGCACGAGCCAGTACATTTGGTGGAGGAACAGCACAAAGCCAAATACCCAGCCGGACCGACGAGCATCTTTCTCATCCGCGTCCCGCAGGTAGGCGAGCCACGGCGCGAGAGCCGCGAACACCATCAGCGACATGTTTGCCGGCGGAAAAGCCAAGGCAAAGAGGATCGCAGAGATCAGTGCAGGCATCAGCCTGCTGACTTTCGGAGGAAGCTTCATTCTTCCATGTGGAGTGAATCGTTGTAGCGTATGAGCTGACTGACTCCATCTCCACGACGGCGCACTTCCGTGATCGCCGCGTTGTCAAACCGGAAGCTGCTGCTCGCTTCGATGGGAAGGCTAAGCAGCTGGCAGAGCATGAGCGAACAGGCTCCACCATGGGAAAAAACGATCACGTCCTCGTTCGCCTCTTTAATTCTATTCGTGAATGGCTCCAAACGATCCCAGACATCCACGAATGACTCTCCGTTCGGCGGTCTTGCCTCGTGCCGCGGAATGCCCTTCTCACGTGCTTCGCCTTCAAACCAGGCTCTCAGGACTGTGTAGTGCTGACCATCAAGGCAGCCAAACCGCCTCTCTCTGATGCTCGCCAAGTACTCAGGCTCGATTTCAAGCTCTTTCGCGGTGGGGGCGCACGTCTGTTTGCACCGGATCAGATCGCTGCAGTAGATGCGCACGATGCAGGCTGGACTAAACCGGTCAGCGAGGCATTCTGCCTGCTCGAGTCCGATCTCGTTCAACTCAACCTCCTTATGCCCTTGTGCTCGGCGCTCAGCGTTGTAATCCGTGAGGCCATGCCGGACAAGATAGACGCGCATGTAAGGGACAATTGTAGACCGCCAGCCCCCCGGTATTGCAGGAATATTGCGGTATCCGGACTACTTAGTCCTCATGAGGCAAGTTTAGTCGTCCCTTTCGGCGCTCGGGCGGGCCCGCAGCTTGGCCCATTCTCGCAGCTCGGCGATCTCTTCACTCATCATCACGCTGAGCGGCACCTGGTTTTCTGCTTCGTCGATCAGGTCCTTGGTGGAGAGCTTTCGCTCATCGAAGAACGCGTGATTGAGCGCGCCAATGACAATCTGCTCGATCTCAGCTCCACTGAAGCCTTCTGTCTTTTTGGCAAGCTCAGCAACTTTGAATCTGCCAGAGTTCCGGCCGCGCTTCTTCAGGTGGATCTTAAATATCTCTTTGCGCTCATCCAGGTCCGGGAGATCGATGAAGAAGATTTCATCGAATCGGCCTTTCCTCAGCAGCTCTGGCGGGAGAGCAGAGACGTCGTTGGCGGTTGCGATCAGGAACACAGGTTTGGTCTTCTCCTGCATCCAGGTGAGGAATGTTGAGAAGACGCGAGCCGTTGTCCCGCTGTCACTGACGCCTCCACCCATACCTGCAAAGCCTTTCTCCAGCTCGTCGATCCAAAGGCAGCAGGGAGCGAGGGACTCTGCAACACGGATCGCCTTGCGCATGTTCTCTTCTGACTGGCCGACGAGACTCCCGAAAATTCGACCCACGTCCATCCGGAGCATAGGGAGGCCGTACGCAGACGAGATCGCCTTGGCAACGAGCGATTTGCCGCAGCCCTGGATGCCGATCATCAGAACGCCCTTCGGGTTGGGGATTCCAAATTCTCGCGCAGCTTCGCTGAAGCTCTTTGAGCGCTTGGTCAGCCACTCCTTGAGCAGGTCATGACCGCCGACATCGTTGAATGTGTTGGAGGGCGGGAAGTACGTGAGAATTCCTGACTTGCGGACGATCTGCTTTTTCTCTTCGATGATCTGATCAACGCAGAGAGTCTTCTTCTCAACGAGGCTGCGGGCCAAGGCGGACTCGAT
>JALGYA010000120.1 GCA_029824475.1 Fimbriimonadia bacterium
GGCGATGCAGCTGCCGGAACGATCCAAGATGCTGATCCTCGGGCCGATTGTGCGAGGCAGAAAGGGCGAATACAAGAAGGAGCTGCTGGAGGCCGAAAAGCAGGGCTTTGTCAGGGCCCGAGTCGATGGGGTTATGTACGAGCTCACCGATGACATCCCGATGGACCGGTACAAGCAGCACACCATCGAGATCGTTGTTGACCGTTTGGTTATGAAAGAGGGCCTAGAGCGCCGGCTTGCCGATTCGATTGAAACAGCGCTCAAGCTCGGCAACGGGGTGATGACCGTCTCCTTCCAGCTGCCAGATGGCGTTGAGCTGGATGGTGCTGTCCGGCCGACGGCTGACACTAGAGACCTCGACTGGAAGGACGCGCTGTTCAGCGAGCATTACTCCTCGCCGGAGCATGAATTCTCCATGCCTGAGCTTGAGCCGAGGATGTTCTCATTCAACTCACCATATGGTGCATGTTCTGCCTGCACCGGGTTGGGGACGAACACAGAGTTTGATCCCGCGCTGATCATTCCAGACCCTTCAAAGCCGCTGAGGGATGGCGCGATCGTGCCGTTCATGTATAAGAGCGGTGACGCGAAAGACTGGTGGCCGCAGGTGCTGGATGCGGTGGGCCACGACCTTGGATTCGACGCTTCCTCGCCGGTCTCTGAGATCGACGACGAGCACATGATGGCCATCTGGGATGGCCTCAAAAACACCGTCACAGTCGAGATGAACTACGGCCGCTCCACGCGCAAGTTCCAGACGAAGTGGGACGGCGTCATGAAGATCCTGAAGAAGAAGTATTCCAACACCGAGAGCGCTTGGGTGAAGCAGGATCTGGAGCAGTACATGACCACACGGCCCTGCCCGGCCTGCAATGGACAGCGCCTCAAGCCGGAGTCGCTCTGCGTCCGTGTCGGCACTGAGAACATATCTGCGATTACTGACCTTTCGGTTGAAAAAGCTTTGGCCTATTTTGAAGCTCTGCCGGCGCAGCTCAATGCACGCCAGTTGGCCATTGGGGAACGCGCGATCAAGGAGATCGTTGAGCGTCTGCGGTTCTTGAATGATGTGGGGCTGAGCTACTTGAATTTGAGCCGATCTGCGGTGACGCTGGCTGGCGGGGAAGCTCAGCGAATTCGTCTCGCGACTCAAATCGGCAGTGGGCTGATGGGTTGTCTCTACGTGCTGGACGAGCCTTCGATTGGGCTGCACCAGCGCGACAATGCGCGGCTGATCGAAACCTTGAAGCGACTCAGGGAGTTGGGGAACACAGTCATCGTGGTCGAGCACGATGAGGAGACGATGCAGGCGGCAGACTGGCTGATCGACCTCGGCCCTGGCGCTGGTGAGCACGGTGGGGTCATCGTCAACGCGGGCGACCTGGAGACGTTCCTAGCGAAGGACTCGCCGACGTCCAAGTTCCTCAACGGCCGCGACGAAATCGCCGTGCCCAAAGAGCGCCGCGAGCCGCGATCGCCTAATCCGCTGGAGCATCCACCGAAGGTGAGCTCAGCGAATGGCGTGAAAATCACCTCGAGGAAATCCAGCAAGAAGACCCCGGCAAAGCGGTAGCATCCTCTTGGCGCGAAGCCTATGGAAGGGACGGAGACTGGCACACGCAAATTAGCGGCGATCATGTTTACCGACATGGTCGGCTTCAGTGCGCTGACTCAATCGGATGAAGCCAAAGCCCTCAAGCTGCTCGCCGAGCACAACGAGATCTTCCGTGCTGTGCTGGGCAAGCATGAGGGGCGAGAAGTCAAATCCACCGGTGACGGCTTTCTGCTCGAATTCCCCAGCGCGCTCAACGCGGTTCAGTGCGCGATCGAAGTCCAGCAGACTTTGCACGACCGAAACCTGATCGAAGAGGACAAGATTGGGGTCCGTATTGGGATCCACTTGGGCGACGTCGTCAGTAGAGACGGAGATATCTTTGGTGATGGGGTGAACATCGCCTCACGTATTGAGCCTCTGGCCGAAACCGGCGGGATCTGCGTCTCCGGCGCAGTTTCGCAGCAGGTCGAAAACAAAATCACGAACCAAATTCTTCCTCTCGGCGAATCTGACTTGAAGAATATCGCGACGGAAATAGCAGTTCACCGGATCGTGATGCCCTGGGAAGGCCAAGCTGCCCCGAAAACCAAAAGGAAGGTGCCGGTACAGCTCCTATTGGTCGCTGCCATCGTGATCCTCGGCGGCGGAGGCTGGGCGATTTACTCCGGCATGAATCTAGACAAATCGCCGCAAGCGGTGGCGCCTCTGTCGGAGTCTCAAGAGCTTGTTGAGAAGGCAAAACAGTTGATCGCCAATCCGATGGCCTATCGCGAGACCTGGTTTACCGCCAAGGAACTGACCGAGAACGCGATTGAACTCGACTCGCTGAATGGAGAGGCGTATGCCGTCTGCGCACAAGCCTCTTTCTATATCTTCGAACACTACAAGGTGGCCAGCCCAAAGGAGATCGATGCCGCGAGTCGCATGGCTGACAAATCGTTTCAGCTCGACCCCGATTCTGTGGAGACCCTTCTTGCGCGGTTCTTTGCCCTGAGCCAGCAGCGTGACGACAGCGGCCGCCAGTTTTTGGTCGAGAACGCCGATAGGTTTCCAGCAGACGTCCGCATTCCACGGTACGTGGTAAACAGGGCGCTTTTCCTTCCTGAGGAGCAGGCGAATTCTGAATATACGGTATGGAAAGCCAGGGCCGATGCCATCGATGGGGAGGACCACTACTGCCTCGCCGCCTATGCGGTCAACCGGTGGATACACAGTGACTACGACCTAGCGTTGGAGCTCATTGAACGGTCGCTGGAGATTCAAGAGAGCACCGACGCCTACCATTGGAAGCTGATGACTCTGGTCAGCGGAATCGGTGACCTTGAGAAGGGAAGAGAGCTGATAGAAGATCTGCCGCTCCAACTGCACAGCGAAGATCGAATAGCGTTCCTCCTCTTCCGAACCTGGTATCGATCAGGAATGTACAGCGAAGCGGTCGATTCGCTGCAGTCTTGGAACAGACCGTTCATCGAGCAGGATCTGGTCTTCTATCCGGTGGGCTATCTTCGAGGGCTTGCCCATGATGCAGCAGGAAGCCCGGCCGCTGCCGCTGCTGCCTTTGAGTTTGGATTGACGGCGGTCAGAGAGCGGCAAGAGAACGATCCGACCAGTATTGAATTGATCGGTTTAGACGCTCTGATTCTGGCAAAGCTCGGGCAGATGGATGAAGCAGAAGAAAAGGCGCAGGTCTACAGAGAGACCCGGGGAGAGTCGAATCTGCGGCTGGAGCTGGCTCTTGGGAACTACGATTGGGTTATCAGCTATCTTGAAGAACGAATCGGTGGACGCCAGTCGAGGGGTCTGAACCGATACCAGCAGGCCTTGACCGAGCCAGAGTTTCAGGTTCTCAGAGATGACCCTCGGTTTGAGAAGATCATGCAAGCTGGCGAAGAGTGGCTTAATGAGACATTGAGTCAAGGCAATGCTGAGCAGGCGGATTGACGCCTGGGAGGAAGCCGCGCGGTAAGATCAGCTCAGCCCGAGGGGCGGCATGGAACAGACTCAGAAGGAGAGAAGACGGCTTGCAGCGATCATGTTCAGCGATATGGTCGGCTTCAGTGCGCTCACCCAGGCTGATGAAGCCAAAGCCCTCAAGCTGCTCGCCGAGCACAACGCCATTTTCCGGGAAGCCTTGCCGAAGCATGAAGGCCGCGAAGTCAAATCTACGGGCGACGGATTCCTGCTTGAGTTTCCAAGTGCTCTAACAGCTGTTCAGTGCGCAATCGAAGTCCAGCAGACAATTCATGACCGAAACCTGATCGAAGAGGACAAGATTGGGATTCGTGTTGGGATCCACCTCGGCGACGTCGTGACCCGTGACGGAGATATCTTCGGCGACGGCGTGAACATCGCGGCCCGCATTGAGCCGCTGGCCGAAACCGGCGGCATCTGTGTCACGTCAGCTGTGGCTCAGCAGATCCAGAACAAAGTGGGTCGAGCTGTCGGACAAGTCGGGTTCAAGACGCTGAAAAACATTGATGATCCGGTTGAGATCTTCAAGATATACATGCCCTGGGATCAAGGGTTGAAGCGCAAGTGGAAGAAGAAAACCCTCCTGCTAGGGGCAGTGCCAGCCGTAGTGATTGCGGCGGCAATCTACTTCTTTGGCTTTGCTGGTGAAACGGTGCCACCGCTCACAGAGGCTCAGATTCTCACAAAAACAGCTCGTGAACTTGTCAGCGGGCCAGCTGTTAATCGAGAGCACTGGGCAAATGCGACTGACCTGAGCAGGCAGGCTACAGAATTGGACCCGATGGATGGGGTCGCGTATGCCGTTGCAGCACAGATCATGTATCAAATGATGCGCGAGTATAGAAACGTGACGCCTGAGAAGTTGGAGCAGGCGAAGACCTTTGTTGCCCGCTCCCAGCAGTTTGCTCCCAAGTCGGTGGAGACAGGGTTGGCTGTGATTCTGCAGATGCTCTACGAAGAGGATGTTCGGACTAAACAATGGCTATTCAGTCTGAGAGAGACCTTTCCTGATGAACCTAGAATCCCTGAAGCACTGGCCATTCAGGCGCTGGTTGAACCGGGGGAGCTGGAATCGAAGCTTGCCGATTTCGAACGGTGGCGGGAGGTTTCGAATGGCATGGGCGGAAGTCAAGCTCGGATGCTGCAGGAGTTGGCTAGATTTCATTACATGGAAAGCAGGTTCCCTGAAGCGCTTCAGGCAGTTCAGATATCGCTCAAGAGTGGTGGCCTTGCGGGGGCGATTCAATGGAAGCTCATCATTCTCTCGACCGGCTTAGGTGACTTGGATGCTGCAGAGGAGGCCTTGCAAGACTTGCAAGGCTTGGTCGGTGAGACTCTCCGAGGCGATCGGACGGCGTTCTACTCGAATATTGTCTGGTCCTGGACTGGGCAGCATGCGAAGGCGATTGAATATCTTGAGAATTGGACCCGCCCTTTCATCGAGCAGGGAGGCCAGGCCGTTCCAACAGATTATCTGCGAGGCCTTGCTTATGAACGTCAAGGTCTTGACGGTGTTGCACAACGAGCCTATGAGGCAGCACTCTCAGCCGTGGATTTGCGGCTAGAAGATCTGCCAAATGATCCCAGATATGTGACCTATCGAGCCATCCTCTTGCTGAAGACTGGCCGAGAAGCAGAAGGTCAAGAAGTCGGCCGTGCAGCTAAGCAGATATGGGGGCGGACACATACGCTCCTCGATATGAACTTGGGCAACTACGATGAGGTTCTTGACGCCATGGAAGAGAGGATCGTAGAGAGAGGCGAGTTTGGTCTTCTGCAGTACACAGAGGCCCGCTACGATCCCTACTTCGACCCGATTCGTGACGACCCACGGTTCATTGAGATCATGAAGGTTGGTGCAGAATGGATGGCCGAAGAGAACGCAAGAGGCGACACGTTCTGACCGGCTGGTGTTGATCAAAGCTCACGGCTAGCTTTGTTCAGCCAAGTACGCGTTGATCTTCTCGATCAAGACCTTCTGATCGGACTCGAAGACCGGTGCGCCGAGGAAGATGCGCTCTCCTTCGGCCGATTTCAAGGCGATCTCTTTCTCACGCTGGTTTGTTCCGCTCTTCATGACCGGTGAAGTTGGCGACGCCATGATAGCGGGAGAGCCCGGGTTGATTACCCAGCTCTTTGTGGATTTCCACCCTAAGACAACGCGTGTCCGAGTGAGCTTTCTGCCAGAGATCACGATCGACTGAGTCGAAAGGGCAAGAATGGCCGAGTGGGCAACTGCCGCGCCCACAAGCAGGAAGATTGCGTAAAACAACAGCAGAAGGAAGGCCACAGCACCAAACGACTCGTACATGCCACGGATCATGAAGAACATGTGGATGAGGGTGAACCCATTCCAGAAGATCGCAAAGCAGCCGAGCCCCGCAGCCTTAGACGACGAGGGTCTGGAAACCACCTCGCGGAGGATGCCGCCCGGAAAATCGAATCTCTTCGGGGCAGGCTCTGACGGCTCGACGGTGGGCGTCCTCTCGACTTCAGTGTCGACAAGGTTGACGGCCTGGGCTCCAGTATCCGCCTTCAGCCGAGCCAGGGCCTCCTTGGTCTGTTTTTCGAGAGGATCGATCCTGGCCCAGGCGTCTTCGAATGTCTCCAGCAGCTCCGCGTACTCTGGGGCTCGCAGAGATCCTGAGCGCATGTTAAGCACTCCGCCGCTGCGTCTTAGCTGCCGGATATCCTCAAGCCTGTCTTGAATCTCGCTGGAAGTGAGCTCGCCATCCTCCATGAGCAGGGGCGCGAAGCTGGCGATCCAGCTTTCTACTTCCTGCTTCAGTTCTTCTTCCCGCGAGTTCGGCTGCATCAGCTGGCGCTATTCTAGCTGCTTTTTTGGGTCTTGGTGACCGGGCAGTTCTCGATGGTATGCCAAAGGACAACCCTTCCTAGGTTCAAACCGTTAGAATAGACAGAACTCCATTCTCCCATGCCCCTGAACCGAAACCGAAGATACACCGACGACGAAGTGAGCCAGATTCTGCGCATCGCCCTAGATGATGGCGGAGCGCACGGCGCGACACGCGATGGCCTTTCGCTTGATGAACTAGTGGATGTCGCCGGCGAAACAGGGATTGACGCAGCGTCGATCCGTCAGGCTGCAGAGCGGCTCGACAGCGTCGAAGTCCAGAGTCGAGGGCCCGGGCTGTTCGGTGTTCGCGGCTTCACGGAGATGGAGCGGACGGTGGAGGGCGAGATCACAGATGACACCTGGGATGATGTCGTTCAAGAAGTGCGCAGCTCGTTCGGAGTCTCTGGCGGAGAGACACAGGCTCTAGGCAAGACCCGTGAATGGCAATACGGGTCAGAACTGACGCGGCTGCACATGTCGTTCAAACCGGAGAACGGCAGAACGAAGATCTGCTCAAGATTCAGCGCGTATGCCGTGCCCTTCATGGCTTACTTCATGCCGACTTTGATCGGCGCAGCGCTCATTTTCAAGAAGATCGGCCCCGCCGTTGGCAGCAGTTACGGCTGGTCTGGCCCGCTTACGGTTGGGTTTGGCTTCCTGCTGCTCCTTGGGATGTGGGCGGTGATTAGAACGCTGCTGGCTTCCTGGTACAAGAATAGTGTTAGGCAGATGAAATCTGCCCTTGACCGAGCAGAAAACGAGATCGGCAGCGAAGCTGTCTCAGCCCCAGTTGTCACGCACCATGCGACCGAAGAAGAGATTGTCTCCAGGGTTAGTCAGGCCGAGTAGCCGCACATCTGCGGCGCTGGCACACATATATGCTGGATAGACGCTGACCGAGTGATCGGGAGGCGGGTTTGTCCATAATCAACTCATGACTCCTGATGAGTTCATATCAAAGTGGAAGGACCATAACCTGAAGGAGAGCGCGGCAGCTCAAAGCCATTTCAACGATGTTTGCGCCCTGATCGACCACGCAACACCTGTCGAGGCAGATCCAAAAGGGGAGTGGTTCACCTTTGAAAAAGGCGCTACAAAGAACACAGGCAACCAGGGATTTGCGGACGTCTGGAAGCGCGGTCACTTCGGCTGGGAATACAAGGGCCCGAAGAAGGATCTTGCCAGAGCCCTCAGTCAACTTCAGCAGTACGCGGTTAATTTGGAAAATCCGCCGCTCTTGATTGTCTGCGATACGGACAGGTTTGAAATCCACACCAATTGGACCAATTCGATCACGCAGAAGTACGAAATCGAGCTGGAAGACCTGAGAGAACCGGCGAAACTAGGGTGGCTTAGGAGCGCTTTTCACAGCCCTGAAGACCTCAAGCCTGGCGCAACTCGTGCTGAGCTGACTGCGAAAATTGCTCAGCAGTTTGCGGTGCTGGCTAATGACCTTCGTGAAGCAGGGCACGAGCCGCTGGTGGCTGCCCACTTCGTCAATCAGCTCGTTTTCTGCATGTTTGCAGAAGACACTGGCATCTTGAAAAACCAGCTGTTTTCAAAGCTCGCCGATGCGGCGGTTGCCGCGCCCAGCAGCTGGCAGGACATGGCTTCAGACCTCTTCAGCAAGATGAAGGATGGAGGAAAAGTCGGCTTTGATCAGGTCGACTGGTTCAACGGTGGGTTGTTTGAAGCGACCGAGGCACTCCCCTTGAACCGCGATCAGATAGTAATGGTTCGCGACACCGCTCGGCTCGATTGGAGCGGCATTGATCCTTCAATCCTTGGAACGCTCTTTGAGCGGGGCCTCGATCCGAGCAAGCGGGCCCAGCTCGGCGCTCACTACACCGATCCGGAGAACATCATGCGGATCATTGAGCCGGTGGTGCTGAGGCCTCTTCGCCGGGAATGGAGTCAGGTTCGAGAGAAGATTGATTCCATTTCGCAGAAGAATAAGAAGAGGCGCAATGAGCTTCTCCGAGAATTTCTGGCCCGGCTCCGGTCAGTAAGAGTTCTCGATCCGGCCTGCGGCAGCGGCAACTTTCTCTACCTGGCTCTGAGAGAACTCAAGAACTTTGAGTTGGCGGTCCTCAACGATGCCACGACTCTTGGGTTGGAAAGACCGTTTCCAGAGATCGGGCCTGAGGTGGTCAAGGGGATCGAACTCAACCCCTATGCGGCTGAGCTCGCCAGAGTCACTGTCTGGATCGGCGAGATTCAATGGCAGCTTGAACATGGCTTCGATGTGAGCCGAAATCCGATCCTCAAACCGCTCGATACGATCAGCAATCGCGACGCT
>JALGYA010000328.1 GCA_029824475.1 Fimbriimonadia bacterium
ATCGAGCCAGCTCATCGCTGCGATCCTTGAGCAGAACCCAGAGCTCGGAAGCCTCGCTCTCGACCCGGAGGAGCTGCTTCGCCCACTCGAAGCCGCTCCGATGAGAGCGGAAGGCAAGCGCTTGATCGAAGGGAGCACTTCCTACCGTCATACTCTCGACCGACTGAGATTCCTTAAGCAGAAGGCGGTCATCAAAATCGCCCTGGCAGACGCCATTGGCCTCTGGAGTCCGCCGCAAGTTTGGCGTGCACTCAGCACTGCCGCGGATGTGATCATCGCCCTGGCTCGTGAGGCCTCGTGGAACGAGTACAGGCATGGAAAGGACCTGCCAGAGGAGTGCCCGGTCACGATAGTCGGGATGGGCAAGCTGGGAGGCGAAGAGCTCAACTTCTCATCAGATGTTGATCTGATCTACGTCGTTGACGACGAAGCCAGCCCCGAGGTCGAGAAGCACGTCCCGCGCTTCTGCGAGAAGTTCCGCCGAGCGCTCTCCGATAGGATGTTCCGGGGCACTCTCTACCGCGTGGACCTCCGTCTCCGACCGTTTGGCGCCTCCGGCCCGGTCGCTTCAAAAATGAAGACGATTGAGGCCTACTACGAGAAGTTCGCCGAGCCTTGGGAGCATCTCGCCCTGATCCGATCACGGGCCATCGCAGGAGACCCCGATGTCATCTTCCGATGGCGTGCCGTGCGCGACAAAACTACGTTCAAGCCGTCACGCGGGGAGTGGGCAATCAGCTCGATTCTCGATATGCGAGAGCGCCTGGAGGACCGCAGCATCCAGGACGACATCAAACGTGCCGCGGGCGGAATCCGGGATGCTGAGTTCGTTGTCCAGATCATGCAGATGCTGCATGGGCCCAAGATCGACGAGCTTCGCGGCGCGGAGACGCTGTCAATGCTCGGAGTCCTCTCAAAGCACGAACTTCTGCCTGAAAAGGCGATCACTGAGCTGGGCGAGGGCTACACCCTGCTTCGCGTCATTGAGCATCACTGCCAGATCGCGGCTGATCAGCAGACACACGAGATTCCGAAGGACATCGAAGACAGGGAAGAGCTGGCTCGGCGGCTCGGCTTCTCCGGTCTGAACGACTTCGAGACAAGGCTCAGCCTCTGCCGGTCAAGAATCCGACACTGGTATGCAAACCTGCTCGGGCCATTTACGGGAAGTCACTCCCACCAGGAAGTCCTCGACAAATTCGGCCCAGCAGCGGGTGATGCAGACGCTTGGATATCAGCCCTGCCAGACGCAGACGCCTTCTGGTCGAGCCTAACGGAAAACGAGTCGAGCCTCGACCGATTCCGCCAGATCGCCACCTATGCGCCAGCCCTCATTCCTTGGCTGAAGCAGGCCGTGGCCATCACCGAGCAGGTGATGACCGGCGAGATCAACGAGCCATTTGATCCAGCTGAGCCGATCAAGCGGATCGACGCGACTCAACGAGTGCCGGAGGCCGCGATGACAATCCGCCGCGGCTGGCTGCGCATCGGCGCTCGATGGGCGCTCGACCAGTCTGTGCCGTACGGAAGCCTCCAGGCTCAGCTTGTGGATGCCGTTTTGACACGACTGCGAGAACAAGCAAAAGCAAGTTTCAGCATCATTGCCTTGGGCAGCCTGGGAGCGTGCGAGATGACCGTCAGCTCCGATGCTGATCTACTTCTCCTTCAGCATGGTGAGAGCGATGCCATGGAAGACGAAGAAGAGGCTCGGAGACTTCTCGCGTTGATCCGCGGGCTGCGAACTGCTGGGGCGCCCTTAGAAGCAGACTTGAGGCTTCGTCCAGAGGGCAGAACCGGCCGCCTCGCCACATCTGCCGAAGGCCTGCGTCGGTACGCGCAGACACGGCTCCAGCCTTGGGAAAAGATGGCTCTGAGCCGACACAGGCTTGTCGTCGGTGCCCCAGCAGCGGTTGCGCTGCTGCGCGATCTTGTGCTGACGGAGCCGATCACTCAGGAAGAGTTCAAGAGTCTGCTGACAATGAAGACTCGGATCGAAGACGAGAGGGTTGGTCCTCTGGAGGCGCAGCGAAGCCTCAAGCTCGGGCCGGGCGGCATGGATGACATCGTCTGGCTGAACCACCTTAACGTCTTGTGTTCACCTCATCTGAGGCGTGATCTGATGAATACAGATAACGGCCTTGAGCTTT
>JALGYA010000121.1 GCA_029824475.1 Fimbriimonadia bacterium
TCCGCCATGATTCCGGAGAGTTCTGGAATGCGGCTCTTAGCCGTTTCAAGGCGCTGATAGACGAGGATGCTGCCTGTGATCAGCCCAACGTTCAGGAGGATCAGCATGGACCACAAAGTGGCTTTGAGGACACGCACAAAACGGCCTCGACGCTTCGACTTCTTTTTCTTCTTCGCGCCCACGGTAACTGTAATAGACGCTCAGGGTTACCGCTGGGGTTCTGGGTGCGGCAGATGGCCTACCTTTACATGCTTGGCCAAGCTCTTGAGTTCGTCTGTGGAGACCGAACCGATGAGGACGAAGCTGACGCCTCGAGACTTCCATGCGTGCGTCCGGTAGCGATCGCCGGCCATCCTGTCCAGACGCTCAGGATTGACATCTGCTGCGAGCTGATAGAGCGAGACTCGACCACCGCGGCAGGAGTAGCTCTGGACGAGCGCTTTAAATCTCTCCGAGTTGATTCCGCTCACATTGAGGAGTCTGCATTTTGCATCGTCACTAAGGCGGTAGGGCGTCATTTTCAGCGCCTTGGATTCACGGGCAAGCATCTCGTCAAGCGTGACCGTTTTGACCCCTGGCGCATCGATTTTAAAGGTGTTCTTTGGGAGTTCTGGGTTGAAGCGGATGCTGATGAACTCAAACTTGGTAGAGACTTCTTCGTCGTGGTCTAAGACCTCTCTCTTGAGGATCGCACCGTGCTTTTCGCTGACCCACATTCTCTGTTCGACCCGTCCAGCCTTCGTCTTGAAAACAAGCAGTTTCGTCGGGACTCCGGCGATGACCGTGCCCTTAGCTGTGTGGACAGTCGGGCGCTCTTGGCCAGGTGTCCTTGTGACACCGCTGAGGCCAAAGAGGATCTCATCGCGGCGTGGGGGAAGCTGCCTAATCTCCTTTCGGCTAGGCAGAAATCTCAGGCGGTGCTCACCATTCTCAACGATGACCTGGCCGGAAAAGCCTGTTTCTCCGGGGTATTCGATGCGCATTTTCCAGCCGTGGCGCATCACCTTTTCGGTGATGGACCGGTGGCCTCTTCCCGTCATAAACGTGATCTTTCTCGTTCCGACGTACTTGACAGAATCTGCCTTTTGGAAAACTGTGCTTAGGACGGGGTTGCGCTGCCTGTCGCTAGAGCCTTGGCGCGACCGTCCGGTCCTCTGCGCCGATGCCGAAAGAGCGACCGCCAGAAGAGCTGCTGAGATCAGGCATCGGCTGAGCAGGTTCATAGTCCGTCGATGGAAGACCAGTCGAATTCACCTGGCTCGTGCGGCATGTCGAGGCCGAGCGCCATTCTTGAATCGGAGGCCATGTAGTGGGTGTAGAGCTCGTCTTCGATCGAGGTGTCTGCTGCCACAGAAGTTTCTGCGACGACGCCTTGTGAAGGCTCTGATGCGCCGAAGAAGATTACAAATGCCGCGACTGCGGCTGCCGGTGCGGCAACGGCGGTGGTCCAGGCAAGCCAAGCTCTTCTCTTCTTGACCTTGCCAGCCGCTTGGAGGCGAGCGTTGAGACTGCTTCGCCATTCCAGGCTTGGCTCATGCGAATCAAGGCTGGAGACAAGGCTCTTTGCAGCCTTCTGATGATGGCTTTCCAGCTCCTTGTCGAGCTTCAGCATTTCGTCAGGTCTCATGGGATCCTCGGATGCCAGTCTGGTGAGAAAGTCTTTGTTCAATTCTTCACCTGCTGGTCTAGATATTCGGAAGCATGCTTCTTGATATGCGCCCTGGCGAGGAAAAGCCTGCTTTTTACGGTGCCGACCGGCACGTCAACGGCGGCTGCGATCTCCTCGTAGCCCATGTCCTCCTGGTCGTGGAGGATGAGGACCGTTCGAAGCTTGGTGCTCATGGAGGCGATGGCATCTTCGACGATATCCTTCAGCTCCTGGGTGAGGACCATCTCTTGGGGAGACCATCTCTCGTCCGGGACGTCAAAGGCTGAATCGCCGTCTTCGGTGGGCTCAAGGCTCACGGTTGTGAGGCTTCGCTGCGCTTTTCGTGCACGGTCGATGCAGAGGTTGTGCGCGATGCGGAAAAGCCATGTTCTAAGTGAACTTCGGCCATCGAATCGTCCCATGGCCTGGAACGCCTTAATGAAGACTTCCTGCGTGACATCACGGGCTTCTTCTTCGCTGCGGAGCATTCTCCGAACGAAGCCCATGACGCGGGCTTGATAAGCATCTACGATCTTGGAGAAGGCTTCGTAATCCTGCCGACGGCACTGCTCCAGCAGTACTTTTTCGGCAGCATCATCAAACCTCTTGCGTGCGGACAACGCATCAGCTCCAGCGATCTGGCTCATCTTAGGGCCATAACGACGATCTTTCATCGGTGTTCACCAGTCCTAAACCCGAGCCGCTCTGACCTCAGAGCGGCTCGGATGGAGACCTTTAGAAGCGGAGTCCGGCGTAGACGCCGAAGCCGCGCAGCTGGGACTCAGCTGAACCCCAGTATCGTGCCTCAAAGAACGACTGTCGACCTTGTCGGACAGCCTCTCGCCCGTAGGAGAGTTGGAAGGTGAACTTCGAGCCAGTGGAAGAGCCACCTTCGATTGGTGTTCGGACGAATCCGATGCCGGCCCCTGCGGACCAGTAGCTTTCGCCGCTGCGGTTGACAACGTTGACGAGCACCGGCATGTTGGCGTAGTTGCCTGAGCCATACCAGTCTGCGCTGATCGTGTAGGTTTTGGCGGCCTGTCGGCGGCCATAGCTGTACCGATCACCGGGGAGTTTGTAGTCGACGCCGAAGCCCATCCAGAGATCGCTTTCGTTTTGCGCGCCTGTGTCGGCTGGGAAGAAGACGCCTGCGCGAACAGAGACGCCTTCGGTGGAAGTGTACTGGGCCGAAGCCGGGACGGCGAGTGCGGCAACAGCCGCTGCTGCGAAGATGGCTTTCTTCATCCTTGGTGGTCCTTTGCGAGGGAACGCCCGAAAACAGTCCGCTCTTTCTTAATTATTGCCGATTTTCGGATTATGTTCGCGCAACTTCTCTAATGATCTCGAGCGTGAGCTCTGCGGTTAGGACAAGATCAGCCCTGGAAATGAGCTCATCGTGGGTGTGAATCTTGTCCATTCCTGTGGCGACGACGATGCTTGTGACGCCGTTGGTGTTGAATGCGTTGGCGTCGCTTCCTCCAAGAGTTGTGCGGAGATCGCCGGTTAATCCGAGGGTTTTGGCGGCCTTCTGGGCGATCGCGACGCAGGGATCTGCCGGGTCGATGTCGTAGGCGACGTAGTGGCGTTCGTGATCGATTTCAACCTGTGCTCCCCACTTTGTGGCGGCGTCATTGAACTGAGTGATCATATGGTCAACCTGGGTGTCAAGGTCAGCGATGCTGGTGCTGCGCGCCTCGCCACGGATGCTTACTTCTGGGCAGACTACGTTGGTGCCAGTGCCGCCTTTGATGACCCCGAGGTTGGCGGTTGTCTCTGGGCCGATTCTTCCGAGCCTCATGCCGGAGATCGCGTCCGCTGCGACTTGGATGGCGCTGATGCCCTCCTCCGGCTTCTTGCCTGCGTGAGCCGGTTTGCCGGTGATGACAACGTCGACTCGGTCGTGGGTGGCTGTGCGGGTGACGAACGTGCCGACCGGCGGGCCGGTGTCTAGGACGTAGCCGAAATCACAGCCGAGATCTTTGACTGCCAGCTCATGGGCCCCTTTGAGGCCGATCTCTTCAGCGACGGTGAGGAGGAGCCAGATGTCTCCGTGGTCTTCTCCAGTCTCCATGAGCGCCTGGACGGCTTCGATTGCTGGGGCCATGCCGCCTTTGTCGTCTGCACCGAGGATGGTGTCTGAGGAGCTGCGGAAGACTCCGTCGACCTCTTCGATGACGAGGCCAGCGGTCGGCTCCACCGTGTCGAAGTGGGCGCTGAGGAAGATGCTCTTGAGGCCTGGCTTGTTTGCTGGATGCTTTGCGATGAGGTTGCCTGCGTTGCCGCCGATCTTGTCTCCGGCATCGTCCTGCTGAAGCTCCAGACCGAGCTCTGCGAGATAGACCTTCGTCCATTCGATGCAGTCGTGCTCGCTCAGCGACGGCGCGTCGATGAGGCAGAGGTTCTTGAACAGCTCGACGAGCCGGTCTTCGTTGATCATGGGCGCATTCTATCTCTAGAGTTGAAAGTACTGCGCAACAAGATGGCCGTTGGGGCAGTACTCTAGCCGGTATGGCAAAGTACACCGTTCGGGCAGCTGGTTTTGATGATTTTGAAGTTGAAGAGGGGCAGAAGCTCGTTTTAGCGCTTGAAGAGAATGGTGTGGATGTCAGCCATCGCTGTGGCGGCCAGGCCCGCTGTACAACCTGCCGGGTGAAGTTCAGCAGCGAAGAGCCTGAGATGGGCAAGACTGAGCACGACTGCCTGGAAGAGGACGGCGAGTTGGGCAATTTCCGACTGAGCTGCCAGATCAGAGTCGACCGAGATATGGATGTTGATGTGCTTATGCGGGCTTCGAAAGAAGGCTGGGAGCCGGGCCCGACTCCAGAAGCGTAGAGAATCAGGCCTTGGAAGCAGCGGCGACTGCGGCATAATCTGAGCGGTCCATGCCCAAGTACAAAGCGCCCCGCGGAACTTACGACGTTGTCCCTGAGAACGCCCACCATTGGCGATTCGTGGAGGATACGTTTGCTGAGCTGGCGACTTCGTACGGCTACGGCGAGATTCGGACTCCGGTTTTTGAAGAGACAGATCTATTTGTCCGCAGCAGCGGTGACACGAGCGAGGTTGTGACCAAGCAGATGTACACCTTTGAAGACAAGGGCGGGCGGAGCATGACCCTTAAACCTGAGGCGACCGCACCGGCGATCCGGGCGTGCCTTGAGCACAGCTTAATCGGACAGCAGAGCCAGGTGGCTCGTGTTTGGTACAAGACACCGATTTTCCGCTACGAGCGGCCACAGAAAGGGCGCTGCCGACAGGCACACCAGGTGGGGATGGAGCTTGTCGGGAGCACTGCACCCGCCGCAGATGCCGAAGTCATTGAGATGACGGTTAGGTTCTATCAGGCGCTGGGGATCAAAGATTTGAAAGTGCTGCTGAACTCGATTGGGCGTGACGCAACTCGGGCGGCTTATCGCGATGCGATCATGAGCCATGTTCAGGGCTGGCTGAAGGATCAGGATGACGAGTTCAGGGTCAAAGCTGAGAAGAATCCTCTGCGCCTGCTGGATACCAAGGACCCTGACCTGCTGGCTGTGCTGTCGGATGCTCCGATCATCACTGACTACCTTGAGGATGCCTCGAAGTCGCACATCGATGAGGTTTTGCGGCTGCTTGGTGCGGCCGGGATTGAGTTTGAATACGAGCCGCGGATTGTTCGTGGGTTGGACTACTACACGGACACGGTTTTTGAAGTTCAAGGGATGAACTTGGGGGCGCAGAGTGCACTGTGTGGGGGCGGCCGATACGACGGGCTTGTTGAGGCGCTGGGCGGTCCCGCAACACCGGCTGTCGGTGCTGCTATGGGGATTGAGCGGGCCCTGATCGCACTCGAAGAAGAGGGCGCACTGCCAGAGGCGGCAGGCATTGACATGTTTATTGTTGCAGCCGGTGACGGAGCTTCTGAACAGGCCGCAGCGCTGGCCCGTGAGCTGCGAGATGCCGGACTTTCATGCAGCTTGGATATTGACGGCCGTTCGCGCAAGGCGCAGATGAAGCTCGCGTCTCGATCCGGAGCGACTTGGACCGCGATCATCTGCGACGAGGAAGTTTCTGCGAACGAAGTGACGCTTCTGAACGTGGAGACTGGAGAACAGAATCGAGTGGCGCGGGCTGAGGTCCTCGCTCGTCTGAAGAGCTAAACATGAAGAGACTGCTTGTCATTGCCGCCGGGATAGCCTCGGTCGGTGCGTGGGGTCAGACGCCCGAATTTTCAACGTTTATCGAGCTGAGGCCTACTTTTACGGTGCGCGATGGCTCGGGGCCAGAGTTCCGATGGAACGACGCTGCTGGTCGGTATTCACTGGCTGGTGTGAGGATGATATTGGAGAGCGGGGCGAGAATCCTGCTTTCGCAGCGCCTTGAGCGGATCGACACGACCGGCGACCCAGACTCACTGCACGAAGGATTCATCGACTGGAACGACGAGTGGCGTGTGGGCAAGCAGACGCTGCCGTTTGGTCAGAACGAGATGATCCGCGAGACGGTGCCCGCAATCCGGCTGCGAACGCAGCTGCTTTTTGATGCCATGCCTCTCTATATCGCTGTTGCAGATGGCGGCGGCGGGCGGCCCCAAGGCGTGATCGCCCGCGCAGGCGGCACAATCGGGATCAGCGCGGCTGTGGGTTCGAATTTTGGAATTCAGAGTTCAGCCTTGACTCAGATTCGGCCGCCAGATGAGGCGCCGGGTCAGGGCCGCGGTTACGGCGTGATGCTTGGCATTGACGGCGAGATCGACCTTCCCTACTTCCTGATCCACGCTGAGCTGGTATCGCTTCGCGAAGGAGCAACGGAGTTTGACGAGGAGATGAGCCTCTCTGACATGAGGGTGCAGCTAGACTTCCCTCTTATCGGGGGGAATCTGGAGGCGGGCTGGACCAGGAACTGGACAGATGGGACAAACTGGTTTAGAGCACACGCTGAGATTCCGCTGAGCAACAAGCTGCACGTCACGCCCTTCATGAGGTTCAAAGACGGCAGCTTTGACCAGGCTGGCGTTTCAGCGATCGTCCGGTTCTAATGAAATTTTCGCCCCGCCGCCTGATCAGCCCGTTTATTGCTGTTGTTGCCATCGTGACAGGCCTGTTTTATGGTGCGGCGTTGTTGGCTGGACTTGGAGCTATTGGGCTCGTCGCGTGGATCGGTGCGGCTTGGTACACGCACGGGCGGGCGCAGGTCGGTCCGCACATGTCGGAGTTGGGGCCTGAGGGGCGGCGGCTATTCAAGCCGCTCAAGGCGATTCGCAATGAGATCGCCCTGCTGGCAAAGGCGGGGCCTCGACCGAACGTTCAGATTGTCGCAAAGTCTGCGCTTGAAGACGCAGATAAGATGCTCGCCTGCACGGCCGTTCTGCTTCTCAGGCGAAGGGAGATTGTGACTCTGATGAGGAGCCACAAGATGGCTGAGGCCGACTTGGCAAGGATTGAAAGACGGATGGCCTCAGCGTCATCTGAATCGGAAGAGGAGGCGCGAAAGCAGGCACTGGAGTTCCGCCAGGATGAAGCTTCCAGGCTGGCCGATGTCGAAGAAGCGCTGAAGGAGATCGATTCGAGGATTGCCCAGGCAGAGACGGCATTGACACAGCTGAAGTGGATCCTTTCTGATGGAGCGGCCCCGCTGGAGCAGGTGCAATCCCAGGCCGAACAGCTGGGCGGCCTCACCAATCGGCTAAAATCTTTGAATCGGACCTTCGAGGAGGCCGAAGAGACCTTCAGGCAGCACTCATGAGCGACGCAAAACGGCTTTACAATCTGGTTCGAGGCTATGTCGGTCGCGAGTGGGAGCGGATTCAGGACCTTGAGCGGAAGATGGCTCAGGACGAGCTGAACTCATCTGCGCCGAGTCAACGAAATTCTGGGCAGTCACGACCCACACCGCCTGCACCTGCAGACGGATCACAGCCGACCCAAATCTTCATTCCTGAAGGGACCGATCCGAAGGAGACGGCTCGCAAGGTTTTGGACGTTGCACCAGACGCGGACTTCCGAGAGATTAGGCGGGCCTTCGTGAGGATGAACCGCCGGTCGGAATCTGCAGCTTTTGAGCCTGGAACGCCGGAGGCACGCCAGGCCGAGGATTTGCGGCGCAAAGTGCAGTGGGCCTACCAGAAGCTGACAGCAGAGACTCCGGATATCGAGAAGCGTTTCCGATCGCTTGAGATCGACTAGCTGGGCCAGTCGCCGATGTAGAGGACCTCTTCTTCGAGGATCACTCCGAACTTTTCACTCACAGCTGTTTTGGCCTTTGTGGCCAGGGCGCGGATGTCTGTGGCGCTGGCCCCTTTCACGTTTGTCATGAAGTTGGCGTGCCGTGGTGAGAGTTGGGCCCCGCCGACTCGTGCGCCCATCAGGCCTGCTGCCTGGATCAGATATCCCGCTGGGACGACACCGTTGTCTTTGAGCCTTGATGGCAGGTTATCGAGTGAATCCGCCAGCTCTTGAGAGTAGACATTTTTGAAGAAGCTGCCGGCGGAGGCTGGCGTCGGCTGCTTGGAGATCCGCTGTCGCTGGTGGTCCCTGGCTTGGTCGTAAGTTGTCTTGCCGGGCCTGATATCGAGCTGCAGGCGGCATCTTGTCATGACCATCTGCGGCGGATTCGGGCGCCTGAGGATCGAGTCTCGATAGGAGAGCTCGAGGACATCTGGGGTTGACCAGGAGAGGCTGCCGTTCCTGACGATTTCGATCTCTTCAAGCCAGTGGGAAATCTCGCTTCTGTACGCGCCAGCATTGCTCACCAGTGCGCCGCCAAGACTGCCGGGAATGCCGATTCCAAACTGCAGGCCAGAGCATCTGGCTTGGGCCGTCTTGATGCACAGGTCTTGGACAAGGCATCCGGTGTCGGCGAGGACCTCGCCGTTTGATTTGACTAGGATTTCGGCAGCAGAGTTTACTAATACAACCCCTGATACGCCTTGATCTGATGGGAGAACGTTGCTTCCTCCGCCAAGCACAAGAATGGGAATCGACTCCTTTTGGAGTGCGACTGACCAGTCGGCCAGCTGCTTG
>JALGYA010000122.1 GCA_029824475.1 Fimbriimonadia bacterium
CGGCTCTGCGACAACATCTGCATCATCCATGAAGGTGTAATCCGGGGAGAAGGCACACCAGCAGAGCTGCTTGAATCCACTCAAGAAACACTCATCGAAAAGGCCTTCCTCAAAGTCATTGGGTTCAAATCTGAGGAGGCAGCGGTTTGAAGCACGGCTTCTGGGTCCTCAAAAAAGAGGTCCGCGAAATGCTCCGCGACCGACGAGTCGTCATCGGCGGATTCGTCATGCCTGCCCTCATGATCATCATGTTCATCGGCCTCATGGGCTGGCTCGAAGAGTCGCTCACGTCCTCGGCCGAACTCAAAATGGTCGTCTACGGCAGCGAAGACAATCCTATCGTCTCCCAGCTCAGAGACTCCGAACGAACGACGCTCACCATAGCCAACAGCGAAGAAGAGCTCACCGAGCACATAGCGTCTGGCCAGGCTCATCTCGGCCTCATCATCGAATCCCTCGGAGGGCCAAAGTTCAGCATCAAAACAGTCTTCGACTCCCGCGAAACCCTCAGCTCAGTCGCTGCGAGCGGTCTCCGAAAAGCCGTAGCTGAAGCCAACACCGAGGCGGTCAGGACGATCCTGGAGACCCAAGGAAACGACCCCGGCCTCGCCGAGCCGATCGTCATGGAGACCGAGGACATCGCCGAGGAGTCAGGCGCCAGCGGCGGAGCCCTGGCAGGCCTCCTCCCCTATCTCATTGTCATCTGGGCTTTCTACGGAGGCTTCGGCACAGCCACTGATATCGGCGCAGGAGAGAAGGAGCGAGGCACCCTCGAGACGCTTCTCACCGCCCCAGCCAAAAGAAAGCAGATCGTCTTCGGCAAGTACCTCGCCTTAGCAGTCGCCTGCACCATAAGCGCTGGCGCGAGCCTTGTCGGACTATGGATAGCTACGGCTCTCGGAATCGGCGGAGCAACTTTCGCAGGCGGTCTCGCAGTAACTCCCATGGCCGTCGTTCTCATGATCGCCATCCTGATCCCGCTGGTGCTGATGTTCTCGGCGGCCCTCCTGACAGTCAGCTTCTTCGCGAAGTCAGTCAGAGAAGCACAGACCTATCTCACCGTCGCCAGCTTCCTCGTCATCATGCCAGCAGTCATGAGCCAGTTCGTCGGCCTCACCGGTGCAGATGAAGCCGCCTGGGTGGTCTGGACGCCAGTTCTGAATTCAGCTGTCGGCCTCACGTCGGCCCTCAAGGGTCAGCCCTCGGTCATGACAATCACCGCAGCGATTGTCACCTCAGGCGTGCTTGCGTGGATATTCTTCGCGGCAGCCGCAGCCCTCTTCAAACGAGAGCAGATCCTCAACCGAACCTGAGAGTCTCAGGCTGCCCGCAGATACCCAGCATCCAAAGGTGTCGGCTCACGCATCAGCGCGTCCCACACGGTCGTCGCCTGGCTCAACAGAGCCTCGGTCATCTTCGGAATCTGGCTGCGCTCCAGCCCCAGCCACGCCAGCACCTCAGCCGGCATTTCGCCAGGCTGACTCAGCTTGGAATCGGGATAGGTGCACTTCGCCAGCCAGCCGGCCGCAAACACACAGAATTCCTTATCGGCAGCATCGACAAACTTGCCTTCGTGGCATCGGATCAGGCGAGCAATGCCAGGAGATACTCCCCACCGTTCCCCCAGATGGGCCGTGAGATCAGCATGCGTCCATCCCATGACACGCTGCTCAGCCTCCTCCAATTCTGCACCGCCAGAAACCTCCCGCAGCACTGACTCCCAAGGGCAAGGGAACCAAGAAGCAAGATAGAGCTCACCCATATCCTGAAGCAGTGATGCAGCAGACACAAGCTCAGCGTCTGGCCGCGAGAATCGATGCCCGCCAGCAAAGCTCTCTGCCGCCGAAAGAGCAAAGAGGCAGCGATGAAGGCCAACCTTAATGCTCGCCCCTTCCATCCGTGGCTGGGTCAGTACATGCTCTCTGAAGAGCTCAAACAGGGCGATCATCCCAATCCGTCCAGCACCCAGCAGCACCGCGCAGCTCCGAAGCGAGTCGAGCCGCTTGGGCGGCCGCGCCCAATCGGAATTCGCAGCATGAAGAATCCGCTCGCTCAACACCTCGTGCCCAGCCGCTAGTTCAGCCAGCTCAATCGGGTCCCCGCCCGACATCGAAGCAGATAAGAGCTCCCCAGCAGCCCCGCTCATCAGCGGCACTTCCTCAACAGCACGATCGATGCAGCGCTTCACAAGGAAATTGCGAGGCGCTGACATCAATTCTTCTCCCAATCTGTGCTTATCATCCCGTCCACCACTAACAATGATTGGCTCACGCACCCATTGACCCTACGGCAGCCCGAGAACTCCGGTCAAAATGCTGGGGTCATGGACATCCGACTGGTCGCACTCGATATGGATGGAACGCTGCTCTCAACCGAGAGGCAGCTCGCTGCCCAGACCATCCAAGCACTCCAGGATGCCCAAAACGCAGGAATCACGGTCTGCCTCGCCAGTGGCAGGGCCATTTCCACCATCCTTCCCTTCGCCAAGCAGGCAGGCATATTGGGCCCGATCGTGAGCTGCAACGGCGGCTATGTTGTCGACGCAGAACGAAACACGATCCGCCGCGACGGCCTCTCCCCCCAAGTCAGCGAACTCCTCATCGACTACGCCGCCTCAAACGGCGTCCACGCCAACTTCTACTCGTGCCCAGACATCCACTTTTCGTCCATGAGCACGCATGGCAAGGAATACGTCCGCCGCGCAAGGCACATCAGCCCGATCATCACGTCCTACACAGAGATGTCAGGCATGACCGCCACCAAAATCCTCTTCATGGACGACCCGGACAGAGTGCAGGAGCACAAAGCAGCCCTTACTGACCTGCTCCAGGATGAACAGGCCGAGATCATCCTCAGCGAGCCCGAATACATCGAGTTCCTCCCCAAGGGCATCAACAAAGGCGACGGAGCAGCAGCATTCGCAGCCCATCTCGGCCTCAAAACAGAGCAGACAGCGGCCCTTGGCGACTACTGGAATGACCTCGAAATGATCCAATGGGCAGGCTTCTCAGGGGCCGTGGCCAACGGCGTTGACGGTGTCCGAGAGGCCGCCGACGTCGTCGTAGCCTCGAACGATGACCTCGGCGCGGTCGAGTTTTTGCGCCTCCTGAGGTAAAATCCTCAATTACAGCGAACGGCCACGGAAGGGCACACATTCTGCAGACTCAGCCAGTGCATGGAGGCGTACGGCACCAAACCGCCAAATTTGGCATCATTTCGCCCCTTTTCCTGCCTGGAATCTGCGGCATCCCACGCCACCGAACCGACTCTTAGAATAGGAGGACACACGCGAATGCAATTCAGAAGATGCGCAGCGATTATCGCCGTGCTGGCTGCTTCAGCCTGCACGTTCGCCCAAGACTGGGTCACCTCCTACGATGCCGCCCTTGAAGCCAAGGCAGCCGGCAACTGGAGCTCCGCCCGAGATTGGATGCTCCGCGCCGTCGAGGATAAGAAGAAGGACTCCTCCAAACCGACGGAGATCAAGTCCGCCTCAGGCGAGAAGTCAGACTGGCGTGAAGGCTCCCCCTACTCCGCAAACTTCGGCGCTGCCTACTTCGCCTACAGACAGGCCCTCACTACAGCAGACTCTTCCGAGCGATCAGCCCTGCTCCTCAAGGCCGCAGACGAACTCACCAAGCTCGTCAAGGGCCGCCAGGAATCCCCCGAAGCCTACGCCGTTCTCGGCCAGGTCTTCCAGATTCTGCAGGATCAGCGCGCGCTCACCGAAGTCGGCAAAGACCAGGCCAAGTCCAAGATGTCCTGGAAGATCGATCAGGCGCTCCTCACAGATTCAGACAAGCGGCTTACAGCTGCTGTCATCACGATGCAGAAGAACCGGCAGGGCACCCCCGTCTTCGAAGCTGGCGATCCCCGGATCGACAAGCCCCTCATCGGTCTCGGCACACCCACGGGGCAAGTCCCTCACGTTCTCACCAAGTACGCGCTGATCATCGGCACATCAGAATCTCAAGTCGAAGGCGGTCAGGTCCCATTCGCATCAACCGACGCCACGTCACTGCGCGAAACGCTGGTCAGCGATGCGGGCTACGCCCCAGAAAACGTCGACCTCGTGATCAACGCCACAGCGGCTGAGATCAAAACGGCTGCACAGGCTCTCGCATCCAGGATGCACAAGGGCGGCACAGTCTTCCTCTTCTTCTCCGGCACCGGCGTCAACATTGACGGCAAAGACTGGATCGCGGGCATCGAAGCCACGTCAATGAAGGACACAGCCGCCATGGTCCAGAAAACCGATCTGCTCCGCACCCTCATGCAGGGCGGGGGCCGCATCTTCACTTTCTACCAAGTCCACCGGCCGATCGTGGATGGCCGATGCTTCGGCCAGGAGATTCCCGGCATCGGAGCGATCAGCCAGATGATGGGCACCCTACCGGGCCAGCAGGTTCTCGCTGTCCCGACGGAAGGCCAGGAGCGAGGCATCTTCGCTCAAGCCATCAGCCAGGTCCTCGATGACCTCCAATCAAACGGCGTTCCCATCATGAATTTTGGATGGCAGGTCTTCAACGCAATGCGCGGTGGATCATCCGGCCAAGAGGGTGGAGGGGGACTTCAGACTCCAACTCTCCCCGTCCTCATATTTATGGCACGCGAAGCTCGGTTCTAGGTGTATTCTAGTTAATACTAATGGACATCAATCGGCGCGAGCGTCCGCCTGTGCCACCGTTGGAGCCGGCCGTAAAAGCCGCCTTCGCAATTCTCTCAGGATCGTACGCTGACAAACATATAGAAGAAGTGTTGCTGCCGGGCACATCCAAGGCGAGCGGACAGGAAATCGAAGGGCTGCAGGATCTCTACCAAGTCTTCTGTGACCCGACGCTCTGCCTCAGAGTCTTCTTCGGCCACTACGCCTTCTCACGCCGCGGAAAGGACAAGCAGGTGCTCCTGGAGCACTCGTTGGAAGCCCTTACGAACTCCATCGAACTGTCTGGCGGCATCGAAGGCCTCCTCGCCCTGGACGATGGCGAGATCATCTGGACGGAATTCGTAAAGCTTCGTGAACGCGACAGGCGCAAGATCGGCGAGCAGCAGAACCGCGGAATCCTCCAAGGCTTTGTAGAACTCGCCCAAGAGATCTACCGAGAGGACGGCAAAGGAGCCATCGGCGAATGGGCAGCTGAAGCACTCGATGCAACCGGTGGTGTGGAAGACCAATTCCAGCGTGTGGTTGACATCCGCGGAGTCGGGCCCAAGAACTCCTCTGCGCTCATGCGCGATGTTGTTTTGGCAAGCGGTCTCGAGCGCAGAGTCACTCCCATAGACCGAATTCACATCCAGCCGATCGACCGGTGGGTCAGGTCAGCCTCCCGTCTCCTCGTCCCAGAAGAAGGCCTTGAAAAGGCCGCAGATTGGATCCTCGCAGGCAAAATCTGCAAGTACACGCGCGCAGCAGGCGTCAGCGGGCTGAGGTTCAATATCGGGACAACCTACTTCGGACGACACGTCGCTCTGGATGTAGAAAACATGCCCGCCGCCATCGGCGAAGCCGTCAAGAACGCAGGCTTCTAAGAGAGCCGATCAGCACACATTCGGAGCCCGTCGAGAGTCAACATCTCGTCGTGGCTCTGGATCGACTGACACACGTCCAAAAAGACACTGCCAAGCCCACCAGTCGAAATCACCGGCGTGTCCGGATTTCCCAGCTCCGCAAGAATCCGCCCAGCCAAGCTGTCCACCGCCCCGGCATAGCCCAGAACGATCCCGCTCTCAAGCGATTCCACCGTCGTGCGACCAATCGCCCTCTCTGGAGCCTTTAGCTCGATAGGAGGCAGCTTTGCCGCCCGGCCAGCGAGAGCTTCTGCTGAAACCTTGACGCCAGGCAGAATAGAACCGCCAGCGTAGACGCCGCCGGCATCAATCACATCAAACGTCGTGGCTGTCCCAAAATCGACAACAACAGCCGGCGCCCCGTACTTTTCGATCACTGCGACAGCGTTCGCAATTCTGTCTGCACCCACAGCTGTGGGAGGCTGATACGCAACGTCAACGCCGACCTGTGCACCGGTCTGAAGAAGCAGTGGCTCCACACCTAACCTATGCCGGGCATAGTCAAGGTAAACATCGTTGATCGAAGGAACGACCGAGCCCATCACGACCTGGTCAGCCGTTTTAGGAATCCCATCAAGCTCACACAGTGCCTTGAAGTGAACCGCCAGTTCATCTTCGGTCCGCAGGTGGTCTGTATCGAGCCGCCATACAGCAGCCCAGGCGTCACCGTTCCAGATGCCTACGGCAGTCTGCGTGTTTCCGATGTCGATGGCCCACAGCATGGTGTCTTCTACTTGGATTCAGGCTTCTTGGAGACCTGAACTCTTGCCGGACGGATCACTTTGTCGTGCATCTCGTAGCCCGCTTCAGCCTCGTTGAGAATGATGTCCTCGTCGAACTCAGAAGTCTCGATCACCGCAAGGGCGTCGTGCTTTTCCGGATCAAACACCTTGCCGACAACCTCCATCCGATTCACACCTTGGGATTCCAAGGCCTTTTTCAGCTGCTTTTGGATGACCGTGAAGCCCTTCAGAATCGCCTCTGGCGAAGCCCCTTTCTTGACGGCGTTCTGTGTCCGTTCAAAGTTGTCGAGGATCGGCAGGATCTCCTGCGCCAGCGGCTCGGCCGCGAACTTACGCACCAACTGCAGGTCCTGAGCGGATCGACGGCGGATGTTCTGAGCCGAAGCTGCGGTCCGCAGGAGCTGGTCATTTAGGTCTGATACACGATTCTTGAGCTCAGTGATCTGAACGTCGCGCGGATCCATAACCTCTGCTTCCACAGCAGCGGCAGCTTCTTCTGCGGCAGCGTCTTCATCGGCCAGCTCTACGTCCGCCATAGCGGCCGCTTCGATCGCCTCTTCGGCCTCTGCTGCCGCGATCAAATCGTCTCCGTCATCAATGCGAAAATTGTCGTCGCCCATAGGTGTGTCTGGCCGCAAATCTTACCCCTGCGGCAGGGTTGCCTCCGGGGCCCTCACAGCCGTGTCAAAGAACTCAAATGAGGCCTCAACGGCCTCATATCCGATCATCATCTCCCCGCAGGGATCGACCTCCTCGAACTGCGACTGCGCCAGCCCCCCAATCTGCCTCTTGAACTGCTCAGCAGTTCCCTTTGACAGCGGAGACTCCACACTTCCAAACGCCGCAAAAATCGGCACGCCAGCCATGTTCGGAGGAATCCGACCGCCCGTTGGGTGCAGCGCCACTGCCGCAGAAGGCAGCGGTGCCAACCGACCAGAAAGCAGGGCAATGTTGGCACCCGTCCCCTGCCCCATCACAAACACCTGGTGCAGATCACGTCCCATCTCCGTTGTCAGCCACTCAACAGCAGCCTGAGCAGATCCGCTGCGCGAATTGAGCCCGATAAAACCCCACCGCCGGTCCATCGCTTCTCGGACTGCCTGGCCGCCATTTCCTGCCAAAAAGAACCAGCTCTCATCCCCTCCCGCAGGAGGAAACGCAAGCACCACGGTCACGGCTTCGTCTTCTTTGGGAGGAAGCACAGCCCGCAGCTCCATGCGGCCCCGCACCACCAGCGGGTGGATCGTCATGTCGATAGGATCGAGCTGATTCGCTTCAATCGCCTCGGCCTCAAACAGCGGCTGGACTACCGGTGCATCCCAGGCAAGTCTTCCCTCTTCTCGCCGCTTCAGCAGCTCCACTCGGTCCTGAACGGCTGGGTGAGTGCTCGCTTTCAGCAGCCCCGCACGATTCTCATATCCCTTGACAGCCGATACTAGCGTTGAAAGAACTCGATCACCTGCCTTGACCTCAACAGACGCCGTTCCCTGATGATCCGCAATCCAGTAAGGGCTGACCCAAGATGGTTTGAACACAAGCTCGGCCAGCCTTCCCGCCACGATCTCGTCGTTCACTGGTCCAGCCTGGAGTCCAACCTTTCCGGAGACCCCTGTGCTGTAAGCCCAATAGCAGCTGAGAGTCGTGTCAGAACCCGGCTGACCAGCCGCCAAGAGAGGCGATACACAGACCGCATCCGCGGCTCGCAGACTTCTCTCTTCGAGCGCTGCAGCCGCACGGTCGAACGCGAGCGAAGCCATGCTCCAGTTCTTGGAAATCAGACCCCGCCGGCCATCGTACAGAAACGAAATTGCCTGCTCTTTCCCAGCCCGATTTGCTTCAGGCCAAGCCTGCTCAACACGCGCGAGCCTGTCGTAGGCATCAACAGCGCGGGCTTCGGGTGCTGGAAACGCAGCCGCGACAAGCAGGGAGAGCATCAGTACACAGACGGCCTGGCCGCCTCAATGAGATCAGTCGGCGTCTTTTTCGCCGCGCTTCCGGAGGAAAACCCTGATAGGAGTCCCTTCCATAGGGTGAGCCTTGCGAATCTGGTTCTCCAGATACCGCACATACGAAAAGTGGACCATCGTCGGGTCCGCGCAGAACAGGATAAACGTCGGCGGGCTCACTTCAGCCTGCGTCGCGTAGTAGATCTTGACCGACTTGCCTTTGCGAACAAGCGGCTTCTCAAACACGGCGTTCTGAACGATTCTGTTCAGCTCACCTGTGCTGATGCGTGCATTCCAGCTCTCAACAGATCGGAATACAGCGTTGACCACGCCGTCCATGCCGCTCTCTTCGAGCGCGCTCGTGAATACAAT
>JALGYA010000123.1 GCA_029824475.1 Fimbriimonadia bacterium
CGATGTCTGCAATCTCAAAAGCATCGAGATAGAGATTCGCGGCTGTGTCCACGTCGCCCTGAATGGCTCTGTTCCTTGCCAGGTTCGAGAGGCTCAAGCTGAGATTCAGCTTGGCATGCAGGATCTCACCCTTAACTCCTGCATGTCCCTGGTCCTCCAGGTGAGCGATAGGAATGTCATTCAGTGATCCCGATTCCCCAGTGCCAAGCCACACATCGCGGGCATGGAGAAGATCTGAAGTTTCGTGGGAGGCTCGGTAGGCATAGAAGGACGTGACCGGCTCAAAGTACGAATCGATCACCGTCTCGTCCCACGGGCTGTACCCGGGAGCGGAAAGGTCGGCACGGCCCGTTCGACCGATGGCGGCAATCAAGCAGAGCGATGCTGCTGTCGCGGCCATTGTCACTCCCCAGGTTGTTCTGCTGATTACCATGATCTCTATATCGGACGACTCCCCCAGATCTCTGTAGAGCAGCGCCCTAGGTCGAATATCAAGATTTCTTAGGTCAAAACTAAGAATTTCATGGAAATGGTCCTATCCGACTCGTAAACCTTCATATAATACAGCTGTGACCCGGAGGAAAGTGATGAAGGTTTATAAAGACAACGCGACTGAAATGCAGCTGGTGCTGCAGGCGAAGATGGGAGACGAGACTGCTAGAGAGCTGATCGCTGAGCTTCACCGCCCAGCCGTCCAGCGCCAGGCAAAGCGGATGCTCCGCAGTGCCGAAGACCAGGACGACGCGATTCAGGACACCTTTGTCAAGGCCTTCAGGGCTCTTCATTCTTTCGATGCGACTCGACCGATGGCGCCCTGGCTCCTGCGGATCTGCAGCAACTGCTGCGTAGACATCATCCGGAGCCGACGCACTCAGCACGACAACATCGACTCTTATGAGCACTCGCTGGCCGATGACAAGGTCCGAGTGGACGAGATGGCCGAGACGAAGCTCATCGTCGAGAAGCTGAAAGAGTCGATCAGCCGACTGCCAAAGCAGTACCGGCAGATCATCGAAATGCGGCACTACGGACACATGGATGTTGATGAGATCGCCTGCGCTCTGGGCAAGCCGGAAGGCACGATCAAGAGCTGGCTGTTCCGAGCCAGGGCTCTGCTCCGGAAGGACATGCAGCCCGCGATCGGATAGACAGCTCGCCAGAGCAGACGCATGAACTGGCCCTCGCCCTCCGGCGAGGGCCGCTCCATTTAATCTGCCTGCTCCTCCGGCTAAAATAGCAGCAATGGAGCCGCTCAAGGTGTCAGTCGTCGGGGTGGGCAGCCTGCGCTGCGGGCCCCACTGCATCTACTCGCTCGCCCGGCTCGAAACCGAACGCGAATTGAAGATAGGCCTCTTTGATGCCTCTGAAGAGCGCCTCGATCTGATGGACCGGCTGCTCCGGAAAGCTCTCAAATGGGAAGGGAACACGGCACAGATCCGAAGCTCGGGCGATCTCGACCGGGCGCTGGAGGACGCTGAGGCCGTGATCCTCTGCATGGGAGAAGTCTGCGCCCGAAAGATGACAGCCGAGCCCATGACGGACAAAATCATCGACCCAAACGAAGAAGAGCCGATCGACTCAATCCTAGAAGCGGGCTACGGTGATCATAACCGCCCAACCCCGTTTGAGTCCCTCAGTCAGCGCACGCTTGAGATGATCGCACCCATGAATAGAAAGGGAACTAGGAAAGAGGTCATTGAGAGCGCGTTGGAGATCGTTGCCGAGGCCGTTCCGCCGGGGGCTCGCGTGCTCAATATGATGCGAGACGTGGTTGCTCCCGCATCACTGAATGCTGAGCAGATCGACTGGAGCCCGGAACTGTCTGACACAGACCGCCTGATGCTGCCGCACCAGCTGCTCAGGTGGGCTGGCGACGACTACACTCTCCGCGATCCGATCGCGGCAGCAGAAGACTCACCCTTATCCGACTGGCTTGACCAGTTCGCCTCCTAGCGAGACTGCAGTTTGCCGAGAACGTCTTGAGCCGTCCAGTTCATGCTGATCGGCGTGATGGAGACATAGCCCTTGCTGACGGCCCAGACATCGGTGCCTTCGCGCCTGCTGTCCATCACAACATTGCCGCCCTGCCACCAGTACGGCCTGCCCCAAGGATCATCGCGGCGCTCGACGCGATCCTGGTACACGCGCTCGCCCATCTGGACATACATGTGACCCTGCAGTTCTGGAAGTGCGATTGCAGGCACGTTCACATTGAGGAAAGTCAGTCTCTCCATGGGAGCAGCAAGAATCTCAGACCAGTTCTCTTTGAGCCAGGCAACGCCCGTTTCGAAGTGAGCCGGCGCCCCATCAACAAACTTGCACATGCTGACGGCCACGGACTGGATCCCGTTAATGCAGCCCTCCATCGCTCCGCCAACCGTGCCCGAGTATGTGACATCAAACCCCAGGTTCGGCCCGTTGTTGATTCCACTGAGAACGAGGTCGCAGCCGTCTGGCCACATCTCCGTCAGGCCGACGTTCACACAATCAACCGGCAGGCCATTGACCGCGAATGCCTCAACGCCGTTTATCTTGTGCTTCTCAATCCTCAGCGGGTCGCGGATCGTCATCGAATGGCCGCAGCAGCTTCGCTCGTGCTGCGGGGCGCAGACCTTGACTTCGCCCAGTTCCTTGGCTGCTTCGACGAGCGCTTCTATTCCAGGGGCATGTACGCCGTCGTCATTGGTAATCAGGATCCGCATGGGGAAAGAGCAGGGTACCTCCGGCTCTTTCCTGTCGGCGCAGGGACTTTTCCGGGACCTTGAATCGATCTCGCCATACAATGCCTCTTCCTCATTACAACACGGACGCAAGTCCAAAACAAACAGGAACAAGAATGTCAGCAATCACAGTGGACCAGCTGAAAGAGGCCTTGCAGAAAGGCGAGAGAATCCAGATCATCGATGTGCGTGAGCCGGGCGAATTCTCGGCGGAGCACATTCCCGGTGCAGTCAACATGCCGCTAGGCGAAATCGAACAGCGCCTGGGCGACATGAACTCGGACCCTATTGTCCTCGTCTGCCACAGCGGCGAGCGGTCAGAAATGGCGTGCGATCGCCTCACATCTGACAGAGAGACCAAGGTGCTTGAAGGCGGCACCTCAGCCTGGCAGCAGGCAGGCCATGAAGTTCTTGGCTGCACCAAGACCCGCTGGGCCTTGGAGCGCCAGACCCGGCTTGGCGCAGGCGTGCTCGTTTTGGCCGGCACGATCCTCAGCCTCACCGTCGCTCCTGCCTGGATTTACCTGGCGATGTTCGTTGGCGCAGGCCTCACATTTGCAGGCGCGACCAACATCTGTGGGATGGGTCTGTTATTGGCTAAAATGCCATGGAACGGTCCGGCAGCGACATGCCAGACGACGCCAACGGAGGCAAAGCAGTGATTCTCAAACGTTTTTATCATGACGGCCTGGCCCAAGCCAGCTATCTTCTCGGTTGTCCCGGAGTGGGACGAGCAATTGTCATCGACGCTAACCGCGATGTTGACCAGTACATCGAAGCAGCAGAAGCAGAAGGCCTCCAGATCACAGATGTGACCGAGACTCACATTCATGCCGACTACGTCTCAGGCAGCCGCGAGCTTGCCAATCGGACCGGCGCAACGATGCACATGTCCGACGAGGGCGATGCCGACTGGAAGTACCAGTTCCAGGATGACCCCAATTTCCGGCTCGTCAAGAACGGCGACCTGATCGAAGTCGGCGCCATCAAGCTTGAAGTTCTCCACTCGCCTGGCCACACGCCGGAGCACATCAGCTTCGTGTTGACAGATACAGTCGCCTCCAGCCAGCCGCTCGGCGTCTTCTCAGGAGACTTCATTTTCGTCGGCGACGTCGGTCGCCCGGACCTGCTGGAGCGGGCCGCAAACATGCTCGGAACGATGGAGAAGGGTGCTCGCATCCTCCACCAGTCCCTCCAGTCGATTGCAAATCTGCCGGATCACATGATTGTCTGGCCTGCTCATGGAGCAGGCTCCGCCTGCGGCAAGAGCCTCGGCGGCGTCCCGCAGTCCACGCTCGGCTACGAGCGTCTCGTCAACTGGGGAATGAAAGTCACTAGTGAAGAGAAGTTTGTCGACGAGGTCCTCTCCGGCCAGCCAGAGCCTCCTTATTATTTCAAGGAGATGAAGCGGATCAACAAGGTTGGCCCTCCGATCCTCGGCGGCCGCAAAGATCCGGCACAGCTCGGCTCAGGCGAATTCCTGCGACTCCTCAAGGAAGAAGCACTCATCGTCGATGTCAGACGGAAGGAGACTTCGATGCAGCAGCCGATGAACGGTGTTCTCGCAGTCCCGCTTGGAAAGGACTTCACACAATGGGCTGGCTGGATGCTGCCGTTCGACACGCCAATCCATCTGATCGCAGACTCCAAAGCACAAGCCGATGAGGCCGCAATGGAGCTGACCATGATCGGCCTTGACGACACAGTCGCGTGGTTCGGCCCATCCGCGGTGACCTCTTATTCAGCCGAATTCGGCTCAATGACTCCGGTCCCTCAGGCCACATTCGAAGAGGCGCTTCAGGCGCAGAAAGAGGGAGCGACTATCCTAGACGTCAGGGGACTGACTGAATGGACGGACGGCCACATCGAGGGCGCTGTCCACATTCAGTACGGCACACTGCCGAATCGGCTGGATGAAGTCCCGAGCGGGAAGCTCTATGTCCACTGCAATAGCGGCGGACGCTCCCCAGTCGCGATCAGTGCGCTGAGAAAAGCCGGCTTCACCGACGTCGTGAACATCCCAGGCGGCTGGGAAGAGTACGCCGCCTCAACCAGTCAGGCTGCTTCAGTCTGACTCGAAGCTGCAGATGCTCCGGTCGAGATTCTCCCGGAGCATCTGTCTGGCTCTATGCAGCCGCGACTTGAAAGCGGCCAAGCTCACGTCCTGTGAATCTGCGGCTTCCTGAAGCGGCAGCCCGTCCAGATCCGCGAGCTGATAAGTCTCTCTATATGGCTCCGGAATCTCCTCAACGGCGTGGAAGAGGCACTCCTTGAGCTGGCCTTCCAGCGCAGACTCCTCCGGTGAAAGGGAAGTTGACTTCAGCACCGCATGATCGATGTCGCTCAGCTCAAACAGGGGCATCAGGCTCTCCCTCTTCTTCATCCGTCCGCAAATCCGCCGCCCGATCATCGCAAGCCATGCTCTAAACGACTCCTCATCCTGCAATGATCCCAGGGACCGATACGCATTGAGCAGAGCCTCCGAAAGGACATCCTCCGCGTCCTCGCGATTGCCGCAGGCCCGGACCATCTGTCTGTAGACAGCGTCCTTATGCTCCTCCACGAGCTGATCGAATCTGGCTTCGGTTGACATGACTAAAGTGCGAGGCTGCCCATCGGATCCCACGGTGGGAGCACGATCGGCTCTTCGTCCAGAGCCTTGAGCAGGCCATCCTCCAAGTACCGCCGATGCACGACCACTTCATACATATACTGGTCAAACCACGCATCCGTCATCTGGAAGTAGCCCTTATCGCCCGCGTCCTTGCCCCACGAGTTCTCGACACGCCAGCGGCGTGAGTGTCCGTCCTCGTCAAGATCGACGCCTGTAAAGACCATCGCGTGCGTCATCAGCGACTGCCCGTACTGCAGCCGGCCAGCTTTATCGAGCAGTTCATGCTCTCCGTAGACAGGATCCAGATCCCAAAGATCAAGGTCCATCAGGCCGAGTTTTCTGTCCAAGTGTTTGCCAACGTCGCAGCCGAACCAGACCGACTCGCCTTCCTGCATCTGACGTATCGCTGCCTTTTTGATTGTTGCTGAGTCCGTGTTTAGGTAGGTGATCTCCGGACCACCGACAACGCTGCCGAGGTGCTGCACGGTCAGGGTCTTGCCGTAGTCGTGGCCGGGGCGAGGGTCGTTGACCAAGCAGACCATCTCGTCCAAGTCGATGCCAACGTACTCGTCATAGAACTCCTTCGGCGTGATCTTGCCGCGTCGATGGAATTCGCGGTCCTTGTCGCGCCACTGCCAGTCAAACTCAGCAGGCGGCTCGCCCAGGTGCACCGAGAGCATGCGGTAGATGCCCGCCAGCATCGCCTCTTTCTCTGCTCTAAGATCCTTGTCGGATGAGCCAGAGGCGGCCATATCCCGCAGCTGCTTCGCCTGAGCCCTGAGCCGCGTGGTCACGAAAAAGTTCATCTCCCTTGTGTTGCCGCTGCTGTCGGTCTCTGGCATCGCGGCCTTGGGCACGATTCCATGCTTCTGAATCAGGCCAACGAACATATGCCACTGGCCGCCATCTTCGATGGGGGAGTTGATCAGGTGGTCGATGATCCGGCTGCCCACCTCTTCGTCGCGGGTTTCCAGTATCGCCTCAAGGAAGAAGTTGGCCTTCTCAAGCTTGTCCCAGAACATCAGCCAGTTCTGGCTCAGCTCAAACTCCTTCTCCATGTTCATCGCCTTCATGGCCGGCGTGCGAAGAGTATTGAGGGCTGCAAACAGCCAGCACCGACCGCTGCGATTCTGAGACGTGATGGCGTTCTCCGGCAGATGAACGCTGAAGGAAAGATCGACGCTGCTCGCCACATCGCGGCTCAGCGCCGCCCTCGTGACAGGCGTGGACGAAACGGCGTTCATCGCCGGGAGACTGGTTGTATCCGCCCGGAAGGCGGATCGCATCTTGTCGATAAGATCAGCGCTGATCTCAGGACGGGATGTCGAGGAGCTCATGCGCTGATTCTGCCGCAGGAGGCGTGACTGCCGCTTGGTCCCCTGTCGAGAACAGCGTCTCCTTCGACAGGATAAACGCTGCCATCGCCAGCACAAACCAGCCAAAAGCGGGCTTCAGTTTCTTGCCGTCAATTTTCTTGCTCGCCTGCATCCCGATCATCAGCCCGAGAAAAGCAAGACCGGCCAAGCTCAGTAGAAACACCCAAGGGGTTGCCACTCCGTGCTGGATGTCCTTCGTCACCTCGACACCGAATCCGATCAGCGTCTTTACGGTGATAATCGCCAGGGAAGTGCCGATCGCATTCTTGATCGGCATCTTGACGATCAGCACGAGCGCCGGAATGATCAAGAATCCGCCGCCTGCACCTACAAATCCTGTGAATACTCCGACGGTCAATCCCACCAGACCGAGCTTGACTATCGATCCATGAATGTCCTCAACACGCACATCGCCTCCTTTTTTCTGAGGTCGAAGCATGCCAATGGCAGAACCCAACATGAGCACAGAGAAGACGACCATGATGATCGTGTCGAGCGTCACCGTGAGACTGCCCATACCGAACGAAGTCCCCTCCAACGACGGCATCAACACCTTGCGCACCAGCAGCACACTCGCGGTCGCCGGCAGCCCAAACGCCATCCAGACCTTCCAGTTGACCTGTCCTTGGCGGTGATTGAGATAGGCGCCAACCCCAGCCGTCATGCCCACGATAAACAGCGAGTGCCCCGTGGCCTCGGTTGCCGGAATACCGAATAGATAGACCAAGAGAGGCACCGTCAGGATCGATCCCCCAGCACCGATGATGCCGAGCGTGAGGCCGATGAAGACAGCGGCTATGTATCCAAGAATCTCAAGTTCCATCGCAAAAGGGAGAGTCACTCTCCCGGTCGGAAGATTCGTCGGTCCCAGGCCAGTATGGCCCGCCAGTCGGATATGCTGATGCCCTATGGAGCGGTCAGGCTCAACTGAAGGAGTGCGTCCAGGACGACTGCGCAAGAAGACTGGGCTTGAAACTCCGCTGACCGGGCGGCTCTGGCGGGAGTCGCGGCTGATCTTTGGGCCGCCCCCATGGCACGATTGGCTCGTCGGATTCTGCATTATCGGCGGAGCGGTCTACTTCGGCGCTGTCTTCTTTTCGTTCATCTATTACTTCATCCCGTGGTGGGTCGGCTTGGCAGTGATGGGTGCCGGGCTCTGGGCGGCCATGAGCACCGAGCGAATGACCATCAATCTCAAGGCAGGCACCTACTTGAGACTAGAAGGAGGCGGGATGTTCAAGACGATCACGAAGGGGAAGGTCTCCTCATTCGATGCCCTCGTCCTCCAGACGGAGGTCTATCCGGTCCCCACGCTAGTCGGCCGACTCGCTATTTACCGCCTCATCATCTATTGGAAGGGCCAGCGCGAGCCGCTGCTGATCGCCAGCAGGCAAGAACACACCGTCGGTTTTTCCGGACCGATAAACGCGAAGGCAGCGCCCTTGATCTACGACGGCCAGAGGTTCGCCCAATTGATGGGAATCCCGTTCTACGACAACTCCCACTACGAGTCGCCCAGGCCGCTTCCTCCAGTTTAATTGGGCTTCGAACAAAACATTGACGCAATGTGAGCATCAAATGAGGTAGGAACACCGATTATGCTTTCGAAGAGACTTTTGCTCCGCTCTGCCGCTGCTGCTGTCGGCTTGGCGGCTCTGCCCGTGTTTGGGCAGTACAGCGGCGCCACTCCCGTGCCCGACAAGTACAAAGCAGGATTTGACTCGGTCACGATTGAAAAGGCCCAAGACATCCTCGGCTACCTCGCTGGCCCCGAGTGTGAAGGTCGTGGAACCGGCCAGCCCGGCTACCAGAAGGCAGCCGAATACGTCGCTGCCAGATTCAAAGAGCTCGGCCTGAAGCCGCTCGACGCAGAAGGCGAC
>JALGYA010000329.1 GCA_029824475.1 Fimbriimonadia bacterium
CGCTCACGGTCGCTTCGCTTCCCATGCCGGTTCTCCAGGACAGCCGACTCGGCCCAACCGCTGCGCCTCGCGCCAGAGCCCCTAAAAAGGGCGCTGAGGTGGCTGTCCTCAAAACCAGTGAAGGCGAGATCACCGTCCGATTCTTTCCGGACCGTGCCCCGGTCCACGTGGCGATGTTCAAGAAGCTCGCTCGGCGCGGCTTCTACAACGGCACCCGATTCCACCGCTGTATCCCAGACTTCATGATCCAGGGCGGAGACCCCAACACCAAGCAGCTCGAAGGCGGTGGAAGATGGGGAACAGGCGGCTACGTGGAGGATGGCGAGAGAGTCAATCTGGAGGCCGAATTCAACAAGACCCTCCACACCCGGGGTGTCCTCAGCATGGCCCGCTCGCGCGACCCCGATTCAGCCAGCAGCCAGTTCTTCATCATGCAGAAGACTGCCGCACACCTCGACAGAAATTACACAGCCTTCGGGATCGTGCTGAAAGGCATGGATGTCCTCGACAAGATCATCGTCACAGGCGACTACCAGCCCAACGGCTCGGTGCCGCCAGATAAGGCCGTAGTCCTTGAGTCCGTGACGATCAAGAATTGGCCCGGGACAGACTAGCCGAAGTCGCACATAATAGGCAGCCGGTTGCGGAACATGCCGCCCGGCAGGACCTACATGAGCGAACAGAATTCCGGCCTCGGGCCGACCGCTGGCGTCGGGGCAACAGCTCCCGCAGACGGCGACAAAGTTGCAGTGATCAAAACCAATCACGGCCGCATCGTAGTCAAGTTTTTCCCAGACAAGGCGCCCCAGCACGCAGCGAACTTCATCAAGCTGGCTGAAGACGGCTTCTATGACGGAACCCGCTTCCACCGCGTCATCCCCGGCTTCATGATCCAGGGCGGCGATCCTTACACCAAGGACGTGGCGAAGAAGTCACTCTGGGGCACAGGCGGCCCGGACCACCGCGTCCCCGCTGAGTTCAACGAAGTGACCCACGAGCGCGGCATCCTCTCAGCTGCCCGATCGCAGGACCCGAACTCGGCCGGCAGCCAGTTCTTCCTCGTCACAACCCACTCCCCCTTCCTCGACCGCCAGTACTCGGTCTACGGACAAGTGATCGAGGGCATGGACGTTGCCGACACTATCGTCAACCAGCCCCGCGAAGCCAACGATTGCCCGAAAGCTGACTGCATCATGAAGACCGTGACAGTCACAACTTGGCCCCTGGCTGAGTAGTTCGTTTCCTCGCACAGGGCCGGCATCGGCCGGCCCTGTTTGTGTCTGAACCTAGTTGGGGGCGAATCTCAGTCGACTTCCATCCGGCTGGTTGGCTCCAAAACTGCACTGGGCCGGGGCAGGCACGTTCGGTTCGTTGGGGATGTCGAAGGCTTCGGGCGGCACTGCCTTCACGTGCCCGTCGACAAATGCGTATGTCCCCTTCCCAAAGTAGGCGGTCGCTCCGAACCCGTGGCTCGCGATGTAGCCTCGGTCTTTGAGCCACAAGTCAAAGAGCACGCTGTCTGGCATATTCAGGCCACTGATGGGGAAACTGGGCTCTGGGGAAGTGGCAGAGCCTCCGAAGTCCTGAACGGTCGCAATTAGGGCCGTGGCAGCCGTCTCTCTCACACTATGCTGGGAGACGAGGCAGGTGTTCCTCGCGTAGCCAGCGTGAAACTTACCGATGTAGCTGTTTGTCCCTGGATCCTTGACGTACATTGGCTCCTCCAGAATCGGCCCATCTGTAGATGTTAGGCCGAGCTCAGACATCCAGAAGCCGGTCGGCCGGTAGCCGGAAATGGCGTATTGTCCGCCATTTGAATCCGCATACAAGATCATCGCTGTCGCAATCTGCTTCAGATTAGAAATCGACTTGGCCTTCTTAGCGGCCTTTCTAGCCGCCGAGAAAACAGGGAAGAGGATTCCTGCAAGCACCGAAATGATCGTGATGACCACAAGAATCTCGATGAGGCTCAGCCCTTTCTGCTTTTTGCCAGCTCTCCTATCTGATCCAGATTTGGCGTTCCCGTCCCGCTTCCGAAGCACATCTGTGGATGCTTTCATAAATGTTCTCCTACACGTAGTCTACGCCGTGTATATCGGTTTAGATTCCGTTTCGCAAAGTTCATGT
>JALGYA010000330.1 GCA_029824475.1 Fimbriimonadia bacterium
GAGCGCCCATTCTGATCCCGCCTAGGGGCGTGCAGCCCTGGAAGGTACCATTTGCCAGCCGGAATCCTGCACCAAAAAATGCCCCAGACACAGCTTTTGAACCCGTTGGAGTCATCCAAGCGCCCCGATAGAAATAAGGCGCGTGGCAGCTACTTTGTTCAGACCTGGGGCTGCCAGATGAACGAAGAGGACAGCGAGCAGATGGAGCTGTACCTTCAGGATTTAGGATTCAAGCGAGCCGAGACTGCTTTTGAGGCTCAGATCATTCTGCTGAACACCTGCAGCGTTCGCAAGAAGCCTGAAGACAAAGCCTTCTCCTTCCTGGGTGAGCTGAGGCTCCTTAAGGAGCAGCGCCCGGAGATCATCGTTGGCGTCGCCGGATGTATGGCCCAAGTGAGGGCAGATGAGATCAAGCAGCGGAATCCGCATGTCGATTTCATTGTCGGCACAGCGCAGGTCGCAGAAATCCCTGGCCTAGTCGAAGAGATTCTGCAGACGCGCAGCTTCGCCAAACGCTTGGAGCTGCCTCCAAGACGCGGTGCAGTAGTCACCGACATCCCGCAGCGAAATCTGGAAAGAGGCGGGCGCATCAAGTCGTTCGTGCCGATCCAATACGGCTGCGACAAGTTCTGCACTTTCTGCATCGTGCCGACCACCCGAGGCCGAGAGCGATCCCGACCGACCGAGCACATCGTCCAGGAAGTGAGGCGACTCGCCGAACTGGGCGCGAAAGAGGTCACGCTGCTCGGGCAGACCGTGAACTCCTACGGGAAGAACTTAGCAGAAGGCAATGTGCCTTTCTCCAAGCTCCTGACGATGCTCGGTGGAATCCCCGGCATTGATCGGCTCCGATTTACATCACCCTATCCCCGAGATTTCCGCGCAGACCTGATCGAGGTTATGCGCGACGTGCCACAGGTGATGGAGAGCTGCCACCTGCCCGTCCAGGCAGGCGACAACGGAATGCTCAAGCGGATGAACCGGCTTTACACCGTCGAGTCATTCCATGAGATCGTGAACAACCTGCGGGCTGCTATGCCCCAGATCGGAATGACAACCGACGTGATCGTCGGCTTCCCTGGAGAGACGGACGACGAGTACGAGGCCACTCTGGAGCTGATGAGGCAGGTCCGCTTCGACGGCGCCTATATGTTCAAGTATTCACCGCGCCCCGGCACCAAGGCCGCAGCCATGGAGCAGGTCGACGGAAAGCTGGCCAAGCAGAGACTCGACACCCTCATCAAGATGCAAAACCAGATCACCGAGGAGATTAACGGGGGCTTAATCGGGCGCGAGTTTGAAGTTCTGGTTGAAGGGCCTTCGCCCAAGAATCCAAAGAACCTTAAGGGCTTTTCACGCTGCTTCCGGAATCTGCACTTTGAGGGTCCGGCTGAGCTGAAGGGCCAGCTCGTCACCGTCAAGGCGACGGAGTCGTACGTTTGGGGACTCTACGGCGAGATCGTCTAGAGCCGCCAGGCGAAATCCGGCACGACAGCAGCATCATCTTCGTCTTCGATCGGGCCGCCGCTATTGACACGGTCCGGTCCTGCTGACCACGCAGCCATCCTCTCACCATCGTATCCAAGCGGATCCAGAGTGAACGGATCGACTGGCGCGCTTTTCAAGAACCCAGCCTCTACAATCTCATCAACCGTTGATGCTGCCTGACCATGCTTCTGCTGGTAAGCCTGAGCGGCATACAGCAGCTCCTGAACTCGGTGGCTCGCGGCCTGCCGATAGAACGATCTGATGAATCTGTCGAGGTGGTGCGCTTCCGTAGAGACCGCCATCTTTCCAATCGGATTCCTCATGACCAAGAACTCCTCCACGACGGCTGTAGGCCATAGCGGCAGTTTCTTCTTTTCTTCGATCGCCGTCAGCCGAGCGGCCAGGGTCTCCCGCGCATCGGCAGAAAGATCGATGCGATTCTGCTTCTCGAATCGAGCAAGGCTCTCATGCCGCCGGTGAGGCATCGTGACGCTCTCCAACGCGATGGAGTAGATGTCCTGGAACATCGTCATTGTTCTGGGAGCGTCGAGCGGCTTGGGATGACCCGCTGGGATCTGGCTCAGCAGCTCAGAGGCGTCAAAGTGTCGGGGGACTACGCCGGCCTCGATCGGGCGC
>JALGYA010000124.1 GCA_029824475.1 Fimbriimonadia bacterium
CCTCAATGTACGGATGCATCACTTTCTCGACCCTGTTCAGCTTTGCAAAGTGCTGGATTTCATCCATGCTGAATCTCCTCTGTCGCCATCCGTCTCGCAGCGCTTCAATCGCAACATCAAAGCCGATTTTTGACCGCATCTTGAAGCAGTCTGCTACCGTTTTTGCTGGCGAGTAGATCTTGACAGGCACCCCTTCGATGACGTGCTCTTCCACTCCAGCCGAGTAGTAAGGCTCCGCGAATCGAGTCGTTCGTAGTCCTTCGTATCCCTGCGGCTCCCAGCTCCCTTCAGGGATTGCTATCCAGTGCTCGTATGCCATCGCGGTTCCTATCTGATGAAACGCAAGGGCTGATATGAGAGCAACGACAGAAGACGGAACAGCTCTGGCAATTTCCGCCAGATCGCGCCACTCAGTTGGCTCATCGCCCGTCACAGCATAGAGGCCTCGAGCAGGGCGATGAAGCCGCCCTTGCCTCACCATTCTGGTGAGAAGGACCCGTGGAAACCCCTCTCGCACTAGGTCGCAGCTTCGGGCAACTCCAGCCTTTCGTACAAAGGCAAGAAGTAGATCGGTTTTGCCTTGTTGTTTCATATCCTATATGATTATACACCATCATAAAGGAAACGGAACATTTGTAAACAAGCCTAGCTGAAGACCGACCGCAAAGGATGAAAACGCCAGACACACCTATCCCCTTCAAAGAAAGAGAGGGAAGTTGGGTGCGGGGGTAGGATTTGAACCTACGACCTCCGGGTTATGAGCCCGACGAGCTACCAGACTGCTCCACCCCGCGGTGCAGACGGAATCATAGCACTTGCGGCCCCCTCAGTCAAACCGTGCTAGGCCTTCAGGAACTCTGCTTCTTGTCGATGAGGGCCTTTAGCTTGAAAACGATCCCCAAGCCGAGCAGAATCGGACCTGCTCTATCGATCAGGCTGAGCGCCTTGTGAGCGGAATCATCGACCATCGAAGTGATGCCCTTGGCCCGCACGCTCATCGTCTGAACGACGTCCTGGACCTGCTTGGCTGTCTCATCTGCGCGCTCCGCCAAAGTCTGGACCCGGTCAGTCAATCGCCGCACCGATTTATGGAGATCAACGAGCTGAACGACCACCACCACGAGCAGGGCAAGCATCAGCACCAAGGCCGCGCTTCCGAGCAGGAAAAACACCTGCCCGTACTCGAAGAATTTCTCCGAAGTCTGGAGCCAGCTCTCCGGCATCGCCGCGTCGTTCACTCAATCACCTTACCCGTCAAGGAAGAGTCACTCATGGCCTCCAGCGTGAACCGAGCCTTGACCACCCCATTCTCCGCAGCGAAGATCTCGCCGCCAATCTCGATTGAGCTTCCCCAGAGTCCAGAAATCGTGATTTCTGCAACGACATTCTTATCGGACGGATTCTCGATGATCGTCTCGAACCAGCGCTTTCGCAGGTCGAGCTGAATCTCCTTGAAGCAGCCAAAGCTCACCACAAACTCAGCACCAATCTGGCGCAGTACAACTCGCCGCCCGACACCATCCCAAGGCCGGATGATGTGCCTGTCCTCAGTCGCCTCATAGTGGCATCCAAAAATGTAATTGCCCGTCTGGCGGTTGGGCAGAACGTAAGCGCCAACCGTTCTCAAGTAGTGGCTGTATCCCAGCCCTGAGGCGCCCGTAAACACGTTGAATCCAGCCTGCTTGCTGTTGAGATCAGGGCAGTAGCACATGGAGGCTGCTCCGTCGTTCCGCACCAGCGCCCACGGGCCGAGCATCCCGCCGAAGGCCATCCTCATATAGGCTTCCGGCACTGCCAAATAATCCCTGTCCATCAGACCAAAGAAGATCGAAGAAGTTGGAATCGTCGTGTGAGCCAGACACGCCTCACCCCGATCCACGAGGGCACGCAGAGGTGTGGAATCCGCACCATCCCAGCAGCGCTTGTCAACCCCATACCACCACCAGCTGGGAGCGAGTGATCGTGAGGCAAAGGCACACCGAACCGTCCGCTCCAGATGGTCATCGTCATTAAAGTGCTTGGTGGCCGCAAAGACCTCCTCCATCCCGGAGGTATCCATCACGGATTCACCCGCGAACGGGAACTTCAGCTTGAGCAGCTCTGAAGCCTTGAACTCAACCTGCTTGAGCAGGGCAGCCGCTTCATCCTTCATCCCCTCCTCTTTGAGGTCCCTGATAAGATCATAGAGGCGCGCGAAGCCAAGAACACCAACGGTGCGAACATAGAGCCGCCAGCCATGGTCGAACATCGCCATGGCCGTAAGATAAGCGCGCTGCAGATACTCGGTCTCTTCGCGCATCGTGCCCCCGTATGTCTTCGCAATGCGATGCATCGCCTGATAGATGCCGACGACGTGCGGATAGCCCAGGGGCCGGCCTGAGTAGCTGCCCGCAGATCCCGGCCCTGTCAGGACGCTGCTGACGGCATGGCTGCTCGGGTTCTGGACGTCATCCAGAAGAAACTCGCTGATGCTCCGATCCAGAATCTCAATCTGCTCGGAATCAGGGTAGATCGTGTTCTTTTCTGCCAAGTAGAGAGTGTCTGACAGCGAGCACTCGATGCCGGAAGACTCCGCATACTCCGCCGCGGTGTTTACGCGTTCTGCAGCGGTGATATTGGTGAGAAGAATCGCGCCGTGCAGAGGTGAGCCAGGCTCGTCATGCACCTGGTGCTTCGTGATCCAAGCCGCCCGCTTAATGATCAAGTCCCGAAGGGGCTCAGTAAACATCAGGTGAACACTGCTTATCGAATCGTTGGCGTCGCGGAAGCTCACGTGCAGGGGGCCAGGCTCCTCGGGTTTGATAAAGCAGAAGGCTCCGTTCTCATCAGAATCGGTCTCGCACTGAGCGTCGCGGCTCAGGAAGAACTGCTTTGGCGACGCGCCGCTGATCTCCACCGCGGCACCAACATCAATCGGCGCCACACAACCGGGCAGGACCCTGATCGCGGGCTTTCCACACGCCTGAAGAACCTGGTGGAGCCCCTCCTGGCGATCGCTCTCGGCCGGCACAAATCTTGTCTGGATCTTTCGGGAGTCGCCAGGCTCCAGGATGAGACTGGTGTGCTCGTTCATCCAGCCGGGCCACTCTTCGCGTTCGATGGTCGCCTTGCTGTAGACATAGGCCACCGGTATCCCCTCCCACTGGTAGATCGTGTTGAGGCTGCTCTTGACGTGGCAGCTGAATTCCCAGCCCGTGCCTTCGCCAGGGAAGACCAGCAGCCCAGGCGCCTCCGCCGTCATTCGCTGTGCAAAAAGCCAGCTTGCAGCTCCGCCGACGTACTTGTGGAGGTAGACCCTGCTCTTCCAAAGTTTGGAAAGCTGCTCGTCTGTCCAGCCAAACCCGTCATAGAAGTTGTTGAAGGCCATCGGCAGGCCAAGCTCGCCGATCTCGATGCTCACACGGCCTCGATTCTTGATCGTCAAGTCCCACACGATTTGAGGAACCAGACCAGGCTCTTCATGAAACCGGCCGGTCGCTTCGATGTCCTCTAAGAGCGAAAAATCGTAGTCGAATGAGACCGAAGTGGGATCGAAATCTGAGTCGTCGTCATCACTCTGTTTGGAGACGGTGCTTCGGGAAGAAATCCAAGGGTCGTCGGGGCTCGTGCGAGCCCCGAGAAGGATCGTCCCCGGCATGTAGTTCTCTGCAAGCTCTTCGCCAAACTGAATTGGCGGCAGGACAAACTGAAACTCCTCCCCTTCTTCTGCCAGATTGGGGTCAGACGCCCACAGCTGGGAGATCCGCCCGAACTGAGAGAATTCCATCGAGATAAGGCTGCCAGTCAGCTCAGGTCTCTCTTCGTCGAATCGCTCCATCGCGTGTGCTCAGAGTACCTCTGGCCCTGGTCTATGGGCACACTTCCAGGAACGAAGTTACGCTTGTGTCATTCTCAACGACGGGGCCCCAATGCCGGAATTCGCAAAGCGTTCGCTCGATATTCACAGAAAGCTGGGAGGGAAGTTTGAGATCGCGTCCAAGGTCAAACTCGAGACCCGCGATGACCTCAGCATCGCCTACACCCCTGGGGTTGCGGCCGTCAGCGAAGCCGTAAAGGACAATCCGGCCGAAGCGAGAGCCCTAACAATGAAGGGCTCCTCCGTGGCCATCGTCAGCGATGGCTCTGCGGTTCTCGGATTAGGCAACATCGGCCCAGCGGGCGCTCTTCCCGTCATGGAAGGCAAGGCGCTGCTCTTCAAAGAGTTCGCCAATATCGACGGCATCCCCATCGTTTTAGACACGCACGACCATCACGACATCGTCACAGTGGTCCGCGCCATCGCTCCGACATTCGGCGGGATAAACCTCGAGGACATCTCAGCACCACTCTGCTTTGAAGTCGAAGATGCGCTCCAAGATCTGGGGATCCCCGTTTTTCACGATGACCAGCACGGAACGGCAATCGTTCTGCTTGCAGCCCTCATCAACGCCTGCCGAGTCACCGGCCGCAGCCTCGACAGCCTGAGAGTCGTCATCAACGGTGCGGGTGCGGCTGGTACAGCCATCGCAAAGCTGCTCCGCTGCATCGGCCACGACGCCAGCGTCTGTGTCCCTGTCAAGGACGTGCTCGTCTGCGACTCCAAGGGCATCATCTCAAGAGCCCGCTACGATGGCCTGAATCATCCCAAGCGCGAGCTGCTCGGCTTCACGAATCGCCAAGACAAGTCGGGCAGCTTCAAGGACGCCTTGGTCGGGGCAGATGTCTTCATCGGCGTCTCAGTCGGCAGCATCCTCAACAAGGAAGACATCCAGACGATGGCGGCTGACCCCATCATCTTTGCCATGGCAAACCCGATCCCGGAGATCATGCCGGATGAGGCAATTGCAGGAGGAGCTGCCGTTGTCGGCACAGGCCGCAGTGACCTGGCAAACCAGGTCAACAACGTCCTCGCCTTCCCCGGAATCTTCCGCGGTGCGCTCGATGCCGGCGCTGAGAGAATCACCGAGCACATGAAGATCAGCGCGGCATTCGCGCTTGCAGACTGCGTTGAAAACCCGACTGCAGACCACGTGATCCCAGATCCGCTCGACAAGAGTGTTGCGCCCAAGGTGGCTGAAGCTACAGCCCGCTCTTGGTGCGAAGAGATGGGCTCCTAGCAGCCCTCCTCCTCGTTTTAGAGGAGGAAAGGGGGCGTCCAATCTGATTCCAATTTCCTGTGTGCCATGGACAGGCGCTCTCAGCGTTTGTCCGTGCGGCCATCCGCTAAAGACACGGACAAGCCCAAAGCGGCCTGTCCATGGCACACGACGGAGTCGGCTTTCTGGCCTCTCCCCTTCGACGCAGGAGAGGGGGAGATTAAGAGAGGGGGCTTTGCTCGAGTGCTTCCGCAAGCTGCAGGAAATCGGGAGGAATCCACGGTCAGGACAGTGCTCTCATGCTTCGAGCACAGACTTTGATGTTTTGTCCCCCTCCTAACCTCCCCCTCGTTCGAGGGAGAGGGACCATTCCAACCCTAAACGGACCGCAGACGTGGACGTCCGCACCACAAGGCCTGTCAGCTAGCTGCCGATAATCTGATCGACGAAGTTCACGAAGTGAAGTCTGCTGTCCCAGGGCCCGGGAGCTGCTTCGGGGTGATACTGAATCGACTCAGCCTGCTCGCCCTTGATCGAAATTCCCTCGACCGTCTCGTCATTCATGTTGATCTCGGTCACCTGTGCCTGGGTGCCCTCCAGAGTCTCTGGGTGGACAGCGTAGCCGTGGTTCTGACTCGTGATCGTCACGTGGCCTGTGACCAGGTTCTTCACCGGGTGATTAGAGCCGCGATGCCCAAACTTGAGCTTGAAGGTGTCGCCGCCAGCAGCCCGGCAGAGCAGCTGATTCCCCAAGCAGATGCCAAACATCGGCTTCCTGCCGATAAGAGACTTGACCGTCTCAACCACGGGGCTTAGAAGAGCAGGATCACCCGGTCCGGGTGAGAGCAGAACTCCATTAGGATTGTGCTCCAGCAGCTGATCAGCACTCGCCGAAGAAGGATAGACCAGAGACTTGATGCCCAGCGCTGCGAAGCGTCGAAGGATGTTGTATTTCAAGCCGCAGTCAAGAACCGCGATCGTGCCTCGGAACCCTTCCGTATCGGTCGAAAAGTCCTCTCGGCCGCCAAACCCCCAAGCGTACGGCTCGGTCGTGGTGACCTGCTCAACAAAATTAGTGTCGCCGTAGCTCTTCTGCGCCTTCATCTTGGCGATAGCCGCGTCCGGGTCACGGGTGATCAGCCCCATCGTGACGCCGCCAGACCGGATCCGCTTTGTCAAGGCTCGTGTATCGATGCCCTGGATCGCGCTGAGATTCTGCTCTAGCAAGTACTCGTGAATCGACTGCCTGCTGCGCCAGTTGCTCGGCTTCTCGCAGGCCTCTTTGACCACGATTCCAGTCGGTTTGATGCCGTTAGATTCGAAGTCGTCGAGGTTGATGCCGTAGTTTCCGATCAGCGGATACGTGAAGACCACGATTTGGCCCGCATAGCTGGGGTCGGTCAGGATCTCCTGGTAGCCGGTCATTCCCGTGTTGAAAACGACCTCGCCAAATCCGTCGCCTTCAGCGCCAAGAGCGCTGCCTTTGAAAACGGTTCCGTCGCTGAGGACCAGGTATGTCATCGTGGTGATCGCGGGCTCGATTGGCCCTCGACACTTTACCACCGCTCGGCTGGTGGACCTAGAGCAGATCTTCGATCTGAGGGAGCATCAGATGGGCCCCTACGAATGCCCGATACTCCTCCGGATCGAACAGCGCGAAGATCACTCGCTTGACAGTGGTCCTCTGCTTCCTGGCAAGGAAGAACTTACAGACCGACTGCAGCGCTATCGGCGCTGCCTTGTCCAATGGGAACTGGTGGTTGCCAGTCGAAAGCGATGGAAACGCCACCGTCTCATATCCAAGCTTGTGAGCTTCCCCCAAACACCGAATGTAGGACTGCTCAAGCATCTTCTCCTCGTCATAGAGACCTCCTTGCCAGATCGGACTGGAGACATGAATGATCGCCTTGTACGGCAGATCAAACGCTGGTGTCGTCACAATGTCCCCTGGCTTAACCGGCTCCAAAACCCGGTTCATCAGGTCTCTCAGCAGCCGCACTCCGGCGGCACGATGAATCGCGGCGTCGACTCCTCCGCCACCGCGCATGTAATTATTAGACGAATTCACAATGACGTCAGCTTCCTGTTCATAGACCGCGCCAGCGACGATGCCTATCCTCTGCCAAACATCCTTGGGATCTCCGTCTTCCCTTAGAAATTCCATTGCTCCACGTATAAATACGCGTCAAAAACCGATTCGTTCTGGTTTTACAGCGGCCGAACCCAAACGTTGCGCATCCTGACCAGCTCCTTTACGTCAGATCCGTGCGATGTCAGCATCAACGGATGCGGACCAGGGCTCTCTTGTGCCGATACGCCGGTCTTGCGTGGAACTTCCACATTTGAGTGGACAAGACGGCCGTTCCACCAGATGCTCATGAACGCATTCGTCACCTTTTCCCCATCTTTCCAAGTCGCAGCTTTGAAGAGAACATCGAAGCTCTGCCACGTGTTGTATCCAAGGGAAGCATTGACGTCGGCAGCTTTGATTGTATAGATGGCCGCGATGCCGTGGGCATTCGGCTTGTAGTCTGCCGCTGTCCCTCGAATCTGGATCTCATAAAATGTCTGCAGCTTGATGCCGGAGTTGGATCCTTCGCCGGAGTCAGGCCCGCCGGGAGCATAAAACTCAAAGTGCACGAGCGAGTTGCCGTACTTGCTCTTGGTGATCAGGCTCCCAGTCTTTGGGTCGGCCAGGAGTTCGCCGTTGACAACCTTCCACTTAACAGCGCTGCCGTCTGTGTGAGTCAGGGCATCGGTTGATCCGCCATCAAAAATAATGTCGTCGGTAGGCAGCCGTTTGAAGACCGGGTCAGAACTCTGCAAAAACTCCTTCGCCAAGTCCACACCGTGGATTGTCGACTGAGTCTGCTGAATCGCAGTCGCTGCGAGCATCATGAAGATGGGAGTCATTGGCTTGTCCGACCGGACGAATATACCCGTGGGACAGACCGCCTAGAATTCCACCAAGCGGGCACTACCTCAGTCCTAATCTGCTTGAATGTTCCAGCCGATGGACGAGAAGAAAAAGATCACACGGCGGAAAGTCATCCTGGGCGGCCTGGCCGCAGCGGGCGGCCTAGTCCTGGGCGATGTCTTTTGGCTTGAGCCGAGGGCACTAGAAGTTGTGCGGTTTCCCGTCGAGATCGACGATCTGCCCCCGGCGTTCGAAGGGTATCGAATCGCTCAGTTGAGCGACGTCCATCTCGGCAACTGGATCAGCCCTCAATTCGTGGCGCATGCCGTAAAGACAGCCATGAACGAGGATCCAGACCTTCTCGTGTTTACCGGTGATTTTCACCATAAGGCTGAGGATGCCCTTGACGATCTTGCCCCTTCCTTCAACGCCGCCGCAGCTCGGGACGGCGTCTACGGTGTCCTCGGCAACCATGATCATTGGAACGGCGCAGACGAGATCGCAGACAGGATTCACTCAGACACACCGATCAAGCTGCTGAGAGGCGAGCGAGTCATGATCTCTCGAGATGGT
>JALGYA010000331.1 GCA_029824475.1 Fimbriimonadia bacterium
GGATGTTACGGGCTTTGGTCTCATCGGACACTTGAAAGAAATGTGCGATGCCTCCGAGGTGTCGGCGAGGGTCTTTGCGGGCGCACCAAGGTTGCTGCCGGATGCCGAGGCGCTGGCCGAAGCCGGGTTCGTTCCGGGAGGTACCCGAAGGAATCGAGATGACGTCGCGCTGACGATCGACTGGCATGACGACGTATCCTCGGTGCTGCGTGATATCCTGTGTGATGCGCAGACCTCAGGGGGGCTCCTGGCTGCGGTCCCGGCCAGCGATGCATCTGAGCTCGCTGCGGAGTGGGAGGCGGCGGGATACGCGGCAGCGGTGATCGGTCAAGTGGAAGAACGCGGCACGGCAACGATCTCAGTCGAAGCATAGGACACGTCTGACCCCGAATACATGGAGCAAGGCATGCTGGCCAGCACCAAACACCACGGACCGTTCGCCCGCGATCCCGATCATGCCAACCTGATCGTGACCCGCCATCCGCTCCTGGAGCATAAGGTCAGCCTCCTGCGGTCTGTGGCGACTCCGAAGAAGGTGTTCAAGGAACTTGTCGACGAGATCGCTCAGCTGCTGGCGTACGAAGTCACCGCAGACCTCGCTACGCTACCCGCTGTTATCGAGACACCACTGGAAACGATGGACGGCGCCATCGTCGACGGCTCGAAGATCATCATCGTGCCAGTGCTGAGGGCCGGCCTGGGTATGGTGGAGGGCGTGCAGAGACTCATTCCGACTGCGCGGGTCGGACACATCGGCCTGCAGCGGGATCACGATACGCTTGAGCCCGCTGACTACTACTTCAAGATCCCGCCCGATGCCGAAGGAAGCATGCACATCGTGACCGACCCGATGCTTGCCACGGGTGGATCCGCCAGCGCGGCTGTCTCCTCGCTCAAGCGTCGCGGTGCCGCTTCGATCCGCATGATGTGTATCGTCGCATCGCCGGAAGGCGTCCAGCGGATGCGGCAGGACCACCCGGAGGTGCCCGTCTATGCGGCGGCCTTCGACAGGGAACTGAACGAGAAGGGCTACATACTGCCTGGCCTGGGCGATGCCGGAGACCGCTTGTTCGGAACGCACTAGGCAGTATCATACCGCCGTCGGGCCCGTAGCTCAGTTGGTTAGAGCAGGGGACTCATAATCCCAAGGTCGCTGGTTCGAGTCCAGCCGGGCCCATTCGCAAACAGGGTGATTGGAGTCGGTATGTTGAGCGTGATTCGCAGGGCACTCCCTCAGTTCCACGAGCAGCAGGTCGAACGCTGTTCGCAGTTAGGTGTGAGGGCGGAGGATCTATGGCTCGGCCACGTCGCGGTTCGTATGCGGACATGGAACGAGTATGTAGCTGCTCGTGACAGTATTGAGACCGCTTGCGTTGCCAACCTCGAGAACGTTTGGAATGGCCGGCCTATCTCCAAAATGCTCCTGGCGGAACCGCTCCCTGCAGCGTTTGGAAAGACGGTTGAGTTGATCGAACTGATTCCTCCCTTTCATCAGCGTGTCTACAAGATGGGAGTCGAACACCTCGGCTTCATAGTCGGCGAAGGCTTCGAGGAGTTTGGACACCGCCATCGGGACGTCCTCACCGGCCAGCAGTTTCAAAGTGAGTTCAATGCGCCATACTACATCCTGTTTGAGGACTACACGCATGTGAAGTTTCATCGTTGGGGTCTCCGCGAAGTGTGCGAACGGGAAGGACTGTCCATTGACGCGTTTACGCATGCGGATTGGGTGCCAAGTGAGCCGTCGGCCGGCCCCTACGAGTTGGTATAGCAAGATGGTGGCACGGGAGCAGTGGGTAGTCCAATTGTGCCCGTACTGTGCCCCACGCCAGAGTACTGTAGAGAAAGTTTCCGGGGTTTTGGGGCAGACAAGAGCCGAATCCGCTGATTCTCCGGGACTACAGAGAAGCCAAGGGTCTGTAGAGAATCAGGCTGCGCGACCCATAATCCCAAGGTCGCAGGTAGTGCTCCGCGCGCCTTCGGCGTGCTCGCAATCCTGAACGGCGGCGCGAGTCCTGCCGGGCCCATTACTCCACTCCTCCTTGACATGGGAGAGTTACGGATATTATTAGGATATTCCGGTAATTTTATCTGATAGCCGTGACGGACCTCCCGCGTG
>JALGYA010000332.1 GCA_029824475.1 Fimbriimonadia bacterium
CTTGACCCCAAGCAGTTGAAAAAATGGTTTACTAACCCCGGCTATGGTGGCCATGCCTTCGGGAAGTATGCATACGGCAAGGAGTTTGAGAAGTTCCTGGCCGACAGGGAGAAGCTGCTTCCGTGGATTGCCGATTACTCGCCTTGGGGACTTGTCAGCGCCGGGGACCCACCGGCCTACCTGTCCTACGGCAATAAGCCGCCCGCCCAGGGTCTCGGTCCAGACTCGATCCATGGCGTCACCTTTGGCGTTGGCCTACAGAAGCGCTGCGCCGAGTTGGGCGTCGAGTGCCATGTGGTTTTCCCCGGCGCTCCGAGTGCGAAATACAAGAGTCCCATCCAATACCTGATCGCAACGCTCAAGGCACCGATCCCACACCAAAGGAAATTCCCCAAATGATCCCGGCAGTGCTGAAAAAGCGACGTTTCAGCCGCCATATCCAACCACAATCCAATAAACGGCACGACGAATGCCGTAAACCACCAATCACCAATATCGATCGGTGTAGAAAAGTCTCAGCATTTTTTGCCCCAGACTTCGGACAGGCGGGCCACTGCGTCGCACCAGGGGACCTCGCGGTAAAGAGCGGCTCGGAGCCATCGGATAAATCGTTGCGTCCTGTGAGTAGCCTTCCGCACGATCTCGTTGATGAAGTTCCGAGCCTTCTTCATCGCCGTCCCGGCTCGATTCTTGAGATGAGGTTCCCGCTTCTCCTTCTTCTCTGACTCCACCTCATCTTCGATCTCTTCGCGTTGCTTGAGCTCCAGCTCGAAGAGTAGCGCCAGGTTGTGTGTCAAACACTCAAAAACTCCGTGCGCCTGCTTGGCCTCCTCGCTGCTTGCCCAACTCTTACGCTCCTCCATTTTGCTTTTGAACTGATAAAATACTTTCTCGATATTCCAACGCTGCTTGTAAATGAGCACGATGGCCCATGCAGGCAAAGTCATCTCGTTGGTGATGTAGGTGTAGGTCGTCCCATCCCGAGGATCGGTATAGACCACCCGCCGCAACAGCGGACCATTGCCGCGCCCCACGAAATAATCACTGACCACTCCTTCATTGCGCGAATCACTGCGGTCGGTGATGTCCGTCGAGATCTGGGTGGCGGCACTATTGATCTTCTCCTGAGTGACGAAATAAATCGCGCGGTGCTTCAAGTAGTCCCACTGGAGGTAATCGATGCAAGCCTTGTCCCATGCGATGAGCACCTTGCGTCCGACCTTGGCTCCGTTGCGCCAGGTCTTGACCTCGGTGCGCTTGATCACCGTCATGTCATGCTCCTTTTTCTTGCCGTCGGTCGGACGACTCAGATCAAGATGATCCACGTGATCCGTCCGCAAGTTCAGCCGGAAGAAGTGACCCGTCGCCACCCGTGATTGTCCATCTTTGGTGGGCTTGGGATCAAAGCACGCCGCTTTCTGGTAATGCCCATCTGCAGCATAAAAATCAAACCCCTTCAGCTCCTCCAACCCTTGGAATGGATCCGCGACCTTCTCCTTCATCACCTCGCCGAGTTCAGCATTGAGCGAAGTGAGGTTCGCGAGTCGTCGCCCACTTTTGAGAGCTTTGAAAAAGTGATCCACCGTCGCCCCCTCTCGACCGTGATCAATGTGGTGTTGCAGGAACTCGTGCCCGGTCTTGGCGTGACTCATGCAACGCAAGGTTCCCAACACGGCATAATCCAGATCACTGATCGCACGGCAGGCATACCGGGCCTCAGTTTTCGGGTAGACCTGTCTCAAGGGTTGGAAGAATCGAGAGGAAACGTCGGTGTCTAACTGAGTGATCAGGGCCATAATTTTTTTTTGGGAATCAGGCTTCTCCTGACGAGTCTTTTCTGGCGCGTAGAAGGCTTTTTATGGGGTTCGAGGAGACTCCGAACCTCAAAGGATCTTCGAAGAGAGGGGCTCTCAATCCGGGTCTCAACGAGCGTCAGGCCCCATCATATCAAGATCCAGCAACTGACTTTTCTACACCGATCTCCGTCCCAGTGTAGTCAGCGGCCCACCCCCCCACTCCCCGCCACTCCCATAAGGCCCTCCTTGCGTTGCAGCTGCCGCGGTGCGAGCCTCGCCCACGCTCATGCCCTCCCGCGGACGCCACCAAAGCACCT
>JALGYA010000333.1 GCA_029824475.1 Fimbriimonadia bacterium
AAAGCCAATCCGATCCGCGATTCGACGACAGCGGGGTCATGCAGCGATCGAAGCTTTCGCTCCTTCTCTTGCATATCCACAAAAACGACGCTGCCGAGCAGAGGCTTGCCATCTAGTGCGGAGCGATACATACCGATGGCAAAGACGTAGCGGCCATCTCGCGACCAGCGCGGCCCCGTCTCGTCCGTATTCGGAGCATCAAAGAGTGAACGACGATTTGAACCATCGGCATCGATCAAGAAGAGGTCTGCGTCGTCGCGACCTGCGGCTCTGGAAGCAAAGGCGATGGTGTTGTCCTTGCCCCATGCTGGTGTCATATCCATGGGACCTGGCGTGAGGCGCGTACGCTCGCTTCCCGGCTCCACAGGCTGTCGCCAAAGCGAACTGTCGCCGTCCTCATCCACAGCCATATAGATAATCTCCTGCCCGTCCGGAGACAGGCTCGGGCTGAGTACTTGCGAGCCGAAATTCGTTATCTTCTGCACCTCACCTAGCTTGGTTCCGGCAAGACGAGCCCGATACACATCAAAGCTGCCCTCGCGATTTGAGCAGAAGTACAACCACTGGCCGTCAGCACTAATGCGGGGGTCTCTATCCACAGAGTCTCCCAGCGTCAGCCGCGATGGTTGGCCTCCATCCTGGGCGACAATCCACAGGCTGGTTTCTGACAGGCTATTCCGGCCTCGATTGCTGACAAAGACGATGTGGTCGCCGCTAGGTGTAAACACCGGACTGCGGTCCAAGTTGACCGAGTCGCCAGGGAGCTTGATGACTGTCGATTGCCGCGCACCATCGCTGCTTACTCGAACGAGCCGACCGCCTTTGCTCGATCGCTCCGTTGCTACCAACACCATGGCGTCCTTGCCGCTGCCGTTGTTCACGGGAGGATGGCTCGGTCCGCATGACGCCAGGGTGAGGGAAAAACAAAAAAGCAGCGCCAAGGTCCCAGAAACCGTGAGCGGGACCGAGGGCTGCTCTCTGTGATTTGGCTCGGCGAATGCCGCAGCCTGCATAAATTTACTGACCTATTAGAGCGGTTGGCGGCGCCTTGGTGGCACCCTTAGGAGGGGGCGGAGCGGCCGGGTCCGCAGCAGCTGGCTCAGCGGCAGCAGCCTCTGGAGCAGCAGCTGGCTCAGCGGCCGGTGCTGGATCAGGAGCGGCGGCTGGCTCTGGAAGGGCGGCCGGTGCTGGTGCAGGCGCCTCTTCTTCGATGTCACTCACAGGATCCACCGCGTGGGCGTTGACCGGTGCGTCGTAGGCAAAGAAAAGCATGAGGGCGATAATGCCGACGATGCCGCCGCAAATTGCGCCGAGTGTCATCGCCTTCTTGCCCGCTTCGCTCGAAGTACGCTCGTAAATGACGAAGGTTGCCTCTTGCTCTGGCGGCAACGACGTGAAGTTTTGGTACTCCATAGTGATTCCTCTGACTCGGCGAACTAGAAACAGGGGCGTCGCAAAACCCGCTTAAACGTAACGCTGTGAGATGTCGATGGTCAATTCGGGAACCAATTCCGGCTCCCAACCGATAGAATACAGATCTGAAGGGCCTATCGTGCGTATAAACAGACAGATGCTGCGTATGGCTGTGACACCGGGCCCGTCCCAAGGTTCCCAAAAAAGTCGTAGGTGGGGCCGATTATTACTGTCGAGCCTGCTCTTTATCGCATGTGACGGCCCCGATGCCGCCCAGGCGCAAGCTCCTGCCAGCAGCCATACGCCAGTAATTACCAATACTTCCCAGTCTGCGCCGCCCGAAACACAGCTGGGGGTCAAGGATCAGGGCATCTTCGCGGATCTCGATAATCGCATCCAGATCGAGCTCGAGGTGGACGCCGAGGGCCCAAAGCTCTGGGGTCTGCACGATCGGACTCGCGGACTTTTGACGGTCTATCAGGGCGACTGGCCGCTGAAGATCTACCCCACCGAAGCCCCCGGAAGCACCTCGCGCGAGGATCTCGGCCTGTCCCTCCGGCCAGGCGACTATCAGGAGATTCGTCAGCATCTCCAGGCCAAGACGATCAAGGTCCTGGCCAAGGGAGAGAGCCCCGCGCCTGGGGATGCAGATAAGGACGGCATCGCCGATCCACTCGATCTATTGATTGGGGCCCACAAG
>JALGYA010000005.1 GCA_029824475.1 Fimbriimonadia bacterium
AGTACCTCGCAGCCGACCAGGGCGGCTTTCAGGTGCGGCAGATCAACAAGGATGCTGTGATCACGATTGATGGCCGCGAAATTCGGGATCCACGCATGCATCCGGTCATCTTGAACATGACAAAGCGAGGGGCGCTTCTTTCCGCTTCAGGTGCAGAGGGCCCTGTTGACCCTGGCAGAGCGCTCTATATCAGGATGACTCGGTTTGTAGCGCCGACGGAGAACGTGATGCCTGGCGACTCCTGGTCTTGGGTCTATCCTGGCCCGGACGGCCACACGATCAACTACAAAGTGACAGGGTTTACGAAGAACGGCTCAATTCCGGTCGCTAAAGTGACCTGTGAGGCGCTCGCCACCGACGGCAAAGCGAGTGCACGAGGAACGTGGTCAATCTCGACGGAAACGGGGATGGTGGAGCACCTCAAGATTGAGATTGACGAGACTGGCCTAGCGACGGTCACCGTTGAGATGACGATGATTCACCCGCGCAAGAGTTCCAGCAGCCAGAGCGCACAGGCAAGCTTGGACATCACGCCCGATCTTTCAGGGTCTTGACCTGCTCGCAGCAGGGCAAGCTCGTTCTTATCTGAATCGAATCCCGTATCTGTGCGACTGATGTCGTTTACGGCAATTGCAGACACGCCTTTTGTGATCAGCTTTTCCTGAGCGGCATCAAGTGCGGAGCTCGGTTCAGCTGCAAAGGCGCAAGTGATGGCTCCATCTTTTGCACTGGCGGCCAAGGTCTTGATGACGTCTGGATTCCGGACGAGTTCGAGGCTGATACTCTCTTCTGACCGTCTCAGCTTGCCCTTTGACGGGTTGGCTGGTCTGTAGTCAGCGACGGCAGCGGCTCCAATGATGAAGTCCGCTGTCTTGGCGTGTGGCAGAGCTGCATCCAGCATCTGCTCTGCAGTACGGACTCTGATGACATCCGCGTCTCTAGGAATCTGTGTTTCAGTGGGGCCGGTTACGCATGTGACTTCGGCTCCCATCATTAACGCGGCCCGCACGAGCGCGGCGCCCATGCGTCCGCTGGAGCGGTTCGTGAGCACCCTTGCAGCGTCGATCGGCTCTTCAGTTGGGCCGGATGTAATGAGAACCTTTTTGCCTGTGAGGCTTTGGGATGAAGCTAATACTGTCCGTGCGACATCAAGGATTTCGGAGTTGGGTGCGAGCTTGCCTCTGCCCTCTTCGCCGCAGGCGACTTCTCCTTCTGTCGGTTCGACGATGACGACTCCTCTTGATCTGAGCGTCCTGATGGCGGCCTGAGTGGCAGCGTTCTCAAGCATTGCCGGGTTCATCGCGGGTGCCGCAATGATCGGGCAGGTCGCAGCCAGAACCGTCGACGTGAGCATGTTCTGCGCTGTGCCCGATGCGACGGCATTGAGCAGGTTGGCCGTGGACGGCGCGAGGATGATCAAGTCCGCCATGCGCGCGAGGTCGATATGGGCGATGCGGCCTCTCTCCGGCTCTTCAAACGTATCGAGCAGGCACGGATTGCCGGTGAGTGACTCAAAGAGTATTGGCGTCACAAACTTTGACGCACTGCTTGTGAGGCAGACGTGGACGTTGTGGCCGTCGCGCATCAAGTCTCGGGCTAGGTCCGCGGCCCTGTAGGCTGAAATGCTCCCTGAGACCCCGAGAAGGATCTCAGCCATGATGCTCCTTGACTATTTCGTCAATCTCTGCGACTGCCCTATCAATGTCGTCATTGACGACGCGGTGCCGGTAGATCGCAGACATCCTAAGCTCCTTTCTGGCGTTGTCCATCCGCTCAATAATCCGTTCCTCCGTCTCAGTGCCTCTGCCCCGGATCCTGCGCTCAAGCTCTTCATTGCTGGGCGGCAGGATGAAAATGGAGCAGACGTGCGGCATCTTGTCCAGCACAGCTGCCGCCCCTTGGACGTCGATTTTCAGGACCGCGATCTTGCCTTCCCGCAGCAGCATGTCCACGCTCTCCAGGGGTGTCCCATAGAGACGGGAATGGACCTTCTTGTATTCAAGGAACTTCCCAGAGGCGATTCCCCATTCAAATTCTTCCGCAGAGATGAAGTGATAGTCGTGTCCATCAAGCTCACCTTCACGGGCATCCCGTGTTGTGGCCGCCACGACGCGCTGGACACGAGGGTTGCTTGCACACCAGGCATCGATAACCGTGTCTTTGCCCACCCCGCTTGGGCCGCTGAGAATGACAATCTGACCAATCACCGATAGAGTATATCCATCAGCTTGGCAGCGACTTTGGCCGGGTCATGCCTGACGTAGTCACTTTCGCTCATCAAATCGGCCGGAATCGGCCTGCAGCCGGCGGCGCGGATGCGGTCAAGGTCCGGCTGTACGACGTCTTGCCGGCTGTCCTGATACCGCTCTTGGCTGAACGCCGAAGGCACTGCTGAGTTGACCAGCATGCAGTCGATGACTTTCACATCGACATGCTTTTTGATCGCGAGCAGGTGGTCGGCGGCAGTGAAATAGTCTGATTCACCCTTCTGTGTCATCACATTGCAGATGTACGCCTTGAGGCCGTCCGCTTTGTTCAGAGCCTCCGCCATTCCAGGGATCAGCAGGTTGGGAATCACGCTCGTGTAGATGCTCCCAGGCCCGAGGCAGATGAGGTCTGCTTCTTCAATCGCTTTGAGTGCTTGGGGGTGAAGCTCGACGTCGTCGCGGGTGAGTGTGATCTGCTTGATGGTCTTCTCGGAGGCGACGAGGGCTGTTTCGCCAAGGATGATGGTGCCATCCACCATCTCAGCCTGAAGGCCGACGATCGATTTTGTGGAGGGGAGCACTCGGCCCCTAATGGCAAGAACTTCGGAGGCGTGCTCCAGGGCGAGATCAAGGTCACCGCCCGCCTGGTCCAAGAACCCGGCAATAAGAAGGTTGCCAAGCGAGTGGCCGCCAAAGGCGCCAGCGCCTTTCTCGAATCTGTGCTGGAAGAGGTCTGTGGTCAGTTTTTCCGCGTCGGCGAGGGCTGCGAGGCAGTTTCGGATGTCCCCTGGCGGGATCATCGACATCTCCTGCATGAGCCTGCCGGAGCTTCCGCCGTCATCTGTGACGGTCACCAGCGCCGTGATGCTGCTTGAGTGCTGCTTCAGGCCCCGCAGGAGGGTGCTGAGGCCGGTCCCGCCGCCTATGGCGACGATCTTGGGCCCGTGCTCCAGGCGCTGGCGCGTCATGTACGCGCTCATCAGCCCTTCATTTGCGCCGCCCGCGGGAACGAGAACATGGACGAGATTGCGGATGCTCTTGAGAAAGATGAGAGCGCCGAGGATGAGCAGGATTCCGCCGATTAAGTGTGTGGTGGCCTCAACGTTTTGGGAATCCACGAACTGATTGAGCATCCCGTTCCAGGATGCTTCCAAGCTCTCAAGGCCGGGGCTCAGAAGGCTGCGGAAGGTGATGCCGAGCCCAATAAGGAGGACGGAGATGCCGACACTGCTACCCAGTACGATGCGTGTGAGCATCGCCCTGGTGCCGAGTTCCTGCCGCAGCTTTAGGCGTCTAATCTTCTTCGTCTTCATCGACAAGCAGTCCCGCCATCATTCCATTGACGGCTGAGACTATGATGCTGCCTGCAAAAGCTGCCCAGAAAGTCTCAACCTTGAATCCCAGACCCATTCCACCGACCCAATAGAGCAGTCCAGCGTTCACAAAAAGTGAGGCCAGTCCGAGGGTGAGGCAGTTGAGAGGAAGAAGAATCAGCTTGAGAAAGCCGCCGATGACTGCATTGACAAATGCCAAAACTGCCGCGCCGATCATCAGCGTGAGCGCGTTGTCAAGCCCGCGGAACTCGACGACAAACTGGTCTGGCAGGAAGATGTCGACAACGAATGCTGACGCGATGAGGGCGACGGCCAATATGATCCAGCGAAGAAGCAGTGATCCCATTTCCTAGAGTCCTATTCTATCTGTTGGACGTCGGGCGCAGTGCGGCGATTTCATTGGTCATACTCAGTCAGCAGTGAAGCCGCAGACACCGCTGATGCAGCAGTACTTCCAGGCCAAGAATGCCCATCCAGGCGTCTTGGTCGCAATGCGCGTCGGCGACTTCTATGAGTTCTACGGTGAAGACGCCGAACAGGCTGCGGCGATCCTGGAGATCACGCTCACTGGCCGGGTCGATGGGAAGAACGGCAAGATCGCCATGGCCGGCGTGCCCTACCACTCGATAGAAAAGTACTTGGCTCGGCTTGTTCAGGCGGGTGAGAAGGTCGCGCTTTGCGACCAGGTTGAGGACCCCAAGAAGACGAAGAAGCTTGTCCGGCGCGAAGTGACCCGAGTTTTGAGCAAGGGCACGGTCCTGGAGGACTCGATGCTCAGCAGCGGTGAGAACAGCTTTTTGGCTGCTATTTGCGTTGTTGATGGGCACGCGGGACTCGCGACTCTCGATCCGACGACCGGCGAGTTTATGGTCACTGAGTTTGACGGCGAGCAGTTAGAAGAGCAGCTCCTACAGGAGCTGGCCAGGCTGAAGCCGGCTGAACTTGTCCACGCAGAAGCGGGCCAGCGGGTGGGCGATCTAGCAAAGTCAGGCCTTGGTGTGGCGCTGACTGAAGCTGATCAAGAGAGGCCAGATAGAGCAGAAGGCAAGCTTCTCAAGCATTTCGGCGTTGCGAGCCTCAAGGGATTTGGCTGTGAAGACAAGCCGACAGCGGTGACCGCTGCCGCGATGATCCTCGGCTACGCCGAGTCGAGCGGGCTCAGCATGGACCACGTCGAGAGCCTGATGGCTTACTCCGTCGACGGCTTCATGAACCTCGACCCGTCAACGCGGCGCAGTCTAGAGCTGACACAGTCGATGACTGATGGGTCGCGGCGTTTTACGCTGATCTCTGTCCTCGATGAGACCCGCACGGCCATGGGCGCGCGCATGCTGAGGCGGCTCATTGAGCAGCCGATTCTGGATATTGGTGAGATCGAGAATCGTAACGGCGCGGTTGCCCGGCTGATTGAACACGCCTTGACCCGCGGTGATCTCAGAGATGCGCTCAAGATGATTGCGGATATTGAGCGGCTGGTTTCGCGGGCATCGACTGGGCTAGCCAGCCCGAAGGATCTCGCTGCTCTTCGCAATACGCTTCTGAGTCTCCCAGAACTGGACGACCCATTAAGGAAGGTCGCTTTGGAGCACCTTGAGGCGCTTCGCGAGGAGATGGCGGACCATTCTGAGCTTGCCAGGACGCTGGACAAGGCGCTGGTTGATGAGCCGCCGCTTACGATCCGTGAAGGCGGGATATTCAAGGAGGGCTACGACCCTGAGCTCGACAAGCTCCGCGTTCTGGCTAGGAGCGGGCGTGACTACATCGCCAAACTCGAGGCCCAAGAGCGGGAGACGACGGGAATCGACAAGCTCAAGGTCGGCTTCAACTCTGTTTTTGGCTATTACATAGAGGTCTCCAAGATCCACCTGGCCAAGGTGCCGGAGCACTACATCCGCAAGCAGACGACCGCCAGCGCGGAGCGGTACATCACGGCGGAGCTGAAGGACCATGAGTCAGCGGTTCTCGGCGCGGATGAAAAGGCTCAGGCCTTGGAATCCGACCTCTTTGCCCGCCTAAGAAACAAGGTCACCGCCGAATCAGGGCTGCTTTTGAAAACTGCCCGCGCCATTGCTGAGCTCGATGTTCTGGCCGGTCTCGCCGAAGCTGCCGTCCTCCGCGACTACGTCAAACCGGACTTGACAGAAGAGAACACGCTTGAGATCATTGGAGGCCGCCACCCGGTTGTGGAAGCCAACGATGCTGGCTTCGTGCCGAATGACATAGCCATGGACGACGAGCGGCTGATGATCCTCACCGGGCCGAACATGTCGGGCAAGTCGACTTATCTGCGGCAGGTCGCGCTGATCGTGTTGATGGCTCAGATCGGTTCGTTTGTCCCGGCCAAGACAGCAAAGATCGGGCTGTGTGACCGTATATTTACCAGGATTGGTGCCAAGGATGAGATCGCCCTTGGGCAGTCGACCTTCATGGTCGAGATGATCGAGAGCGCCAATATCCTGAACTCCTGTACAGATCGATCGCTTGTCATTCTTGATGAAGTCGGGCGAGGGACCTCCACCTTTGACGGTTTGGCTATCGCTTGGGCGATGGTGGAATTCCTGGCAGGGGTCGGCCCGAAAACGCTGTTCGCCACGCACTACCACCAGCTCAACAATATTGCCGAGCAGATCGGCAGCGTGTACAACTGCCGCGTGAGCGTTGAAGAGGTCGGCGACCAAGTGATCTGGACGCACAAAGTACTGCCGGGCGGAACGGATCGCAGTTACGGCGTTCAGGTGGCGCGGATGGCCGGCCTGCCTCACTCAGTGCTGGCACGTGCTGAGGAGGTTCTCTCCTCATTGGAAGAGAATGATCTGGCTCCAGCGGCCGTCGGCCCGGGCCTGCAAAACGTGCAGTTCTCGCTGTTTGCGGCTGACGACCCGGCGATGGTGAAGGAGCTGCGCAAGCTCAATGTCGAGCAGATGACGCCGCTGGAGGCCCTAGCCAAATTGGACGAATGGAAGCGCAGTCTCAAGCCGGACGAGCCTCCAAAGGTAAATTAGCGCCGATGGCTGGCGACAACCTCACCTATTCATCCGCTGGAGTCGATATCGAAGAGGCCGAGAAGGCTCTCTCCTCGGTTAAAGATGCGATCCAGTCCACCCATGGCGCCGACGTGCTTGGCGGTATTGGCGGGTTTGGCGGCGTCTTTGCGGCAGCATTCACAGGGATGCAGTCGCCTGCGCTCGTCTCCAGCATCGATGGAGTCGGAACTAAGACCGTCGCTGCCGCAATGGCCGGTGACTACTCTGGCATCGGCAAGGACATTGTCAATCACTGCGTGAACGACATCCTCTGCCAGGGCGCTGCCCCGCTCTTTTTCCTCGACTATTTCGGCTGCTCACAGCTGGACGGCAAGGCATTCAATCAGGTCGTCACCGGAGCCGCTGAAGCATGCAAGGAGGTCGGCTGTGCATTAATCGGCGGTGAAACCGCTGAAATGCCGGGCGTGTACCACGACGGTGAAATCGACGTCGTCGGCTGCATCGTGGGTGTTGTGGATGCTGCGAAGCAGATCCCTGCTGCAGGCATCGTAGACGGCTGCGTGCTGATCGGCATCCAGTCGAGCGGGCTGCACACGAATGGCTACTCGCTGGCCCGTCGCGCGCTGTTTGACAGTGCCGGGCTATCGGTGAGGGACCAGCTTGCTGGCACGAATATGACAATCGGTGAGGCGCTTCTGCAGCCGCACAAGTGCTACACCAACGCAGTTCTGCCGCTGATCCAGTCTGGTGACGTGCTGGCAGCGGCCCATGTGACCGGCGGCGGAATCCCTGGCAACCTTGCCCGCGTGCTCCCGGAGGGTCTCACGGCTCACATTGATAAGCGCAGCTGGACGCCACTGCCGATCTTCAATCTGATTCAGCAGTCGGCTGGAATCAGCGATTCAGAGATGTTCAAGGCGTTCAACATGGGCGTCGGAATGATTCTCGTGGTGCCGCAGGACTCGTCTGAGCTCGTCCTGAAGGGGCTGAGGGCATCAGGAGAGGCGGCCGAAGTGATCGGCCACCTCGCAAGTGGATCACGAGAAGTTCTCGTCAGCTAGCCGACGTGGAATACGAAGCGGGCATTTCCAAGGGCGATTTCATCGCCGTCTTCGATGGCTGCTGACTCGACCTTTTCAAAGTCCTCTTTAAGAACATAGGTGCCGTTCGATGACCCGAGGTCTTCGAGCGTGTAGACACCGTCTTCCTCTGTGATCTTCGCGTGCTTACGCGATACATAGGAGCCCTCAGGCTCTCCTCCCAGGTCAACGTCGATCGGGCCGACGGAGGGGTCGAATCTGCCGATAGTGGCGGGGCAGGCGAAGGGGAAGACATGTTCTGTTTCCGCGCCGTCTCGCTTGAGAACGAGCCGGGGTCTAGTTTCTGTCTCCTCTTCTTCTGCCTCTTCGATCGGCTCTTCGACAGCCTCTACGGCTTCTTCTTCAGCTGGCGTCAGATCCATCTCTTCGTTCATGTCTGCGTGCTCCTAGTGCCTGGCCAAGGCCGATGATCAGTCCTGAAACTACAAGCCCGGGCAGTAGAGTCCCGAGACTAAACGATGCATCGGCTAAGCCGCTAGGAAGATTATAGCCAAAGACCTGCGAAGGCAGAGTTGTCATTAAGAAGAGGTTGTCATGCGAGAGCCCCCAGAACATCCAGGCAGCAGAGACGCCGAACGAAGCAATCATCGATGTGGCGATCAGTCCGCTCGACATGGATTTGCCGCTGAGATATGCGAGGCTGACGGGAATGAGGAGGGCTCCGACCGCGGCTCCTGCCCAGGAATACCAGAGCGCCACGACACTGTCGACCTTGAGTCCAAGGAACAGGGCAGCGACTGCCGCGGCCCCAATACCAATTCGCGTCCACTTGGTTTCGTCGAGCCCCTCCTTGATGCGGCAGACAAAATCTCTTCCAAATGAAGCCCCGCTGACTAGGCTGTATCCGACCAGGGCGCTGAGGATCGTGCCAGCCATGCCACACAAAAAGAGTGCCTTGAGCCCCGGAGGCAGGACCTGTCCGCCGAACACCGGGAAGATCAGCAGTGGGTTTGTAATCTCGGTCTCAAGCAGGCTTATTGCGTAGAGGCCGGTGGTGACCGTCATCACGTCGAAGAGCATCCAGAAGCCGATCGCAATCAGGATTCCCTTGACGGCAGTCTTGGGCGAATCCGCGCTGGTCGCGCGCTGATGGAAGCCGGGATCGATCAGCGTCCAGGCCCCTAATATGAAGAAGGTGGTGATGGTCAGCAGCCCTTGGCCGCCAGTGAATGAGAGCATCTCCGGCGGCTCGATGGCCTTCCAAGTCTCCAGAGCGGGATAGTGCGTGAGGCACCAGATCGTGATGATCGCGAAGCCGATGTACATCATCGCGAATGCTAGGATCGACATTCGGGCATCGGCCAGCAGGCCTCCGCGCCAGAGGAAAGCGGTGCCAGCAGCAAGGGCGACAACGCAGGATAATCCGAGGCTCCACCCTGTTAAGGCCTGGCTCAGAACCCCAAGCATGAGGACATGGGAGGCAGGCAGCCCCAGCAGAAATACTAGGATTGCGCCCACCAAGCCTGGCCCTTTGCCAAACCTTCTGTCCAGCCGCTCGGGCAGACTGATCTGTTCAGCATTTCGCACTTTACGTGCATAGATCAGTGCGTAGATCAGCGCGAACAGATAGTAAGGGCAGCCTAGCAGCAGCAGCGTGCCGAGCCCATAGTATTGGACCGACTCGCCGATGCCAAGCACGCCTCCGTACCAGGTTGAGACCAGGGTCGCCAGGAAAAGGGGAAGGGTCAAAGACCGCCCGGCTGCGATGAACTGCAGGGCAGAGTGCTCCCGCAGCTTGGCAGAGAATCCAAGGGCGAGAATGGCGGCGACAAATAGAGCGATAACGGCAGCATCAAGGGCAGAAAGCTCTACCATTTAGGAAGCTCCTGCGGCTTGTGCTCAACGATCAGCAGGGCGGCGCCTTCCTCTATTGAAATCTGCAGGTCTTCAACAGCGTGATTCGAAATACTGACTGGACCGTCCAATCCCAGCTCGGCATCCTTGAGCGGCCAGCGCACGCCTGTGAGCGAAACGCCTCGGCACGGCAGGAGCGGAAGCACGGAGCATCTGCGGCCTGCAGAACCGATCGGGAGGCAACTCCGGCCAGGCCGAATGATCCAGCCCAGCCCCCTCCTCAATCCCAGCCGAATACGCAATGAAGAGCGGACCGCACTGGAGAGCGTGGCGAGCATATGATCCAGCCGATCCCCCTCAATGCCCACCAGGGTGATGTCGCTGACACCATCTTCAGCGGCCACTGAGAGCAGCTTGTCGCAGTCAGTAAAATCTTGATCCGGGCGATGGATGCTGCGTACGCCGTCAGGAAGAGAATGACCCCGCAGAGAATCAAAATCTCCGACGACGACAGGGCTAAAACCAGCATCAATCAAGGGGAGCGCCGCCCCATCCGCAGCGTACAATGTATCAGCGGAGTCAGCCCATTGGTTGACCTTTGCAGCTGGCAGGTCCTGCCCTCGCAATACGCCGACCGTACGGTTGCCCACGGCGCGAGTGTAGCCCACGTTTTAAGGCCGTCCCAAGCGGACTGGGATTTTTCAAAAAAAGTATTCGAACCTGAGGCCTGATTTGGCTGTGGCTTCAATTGAACTTGCCGCAGACGGTCGAAGTCTAAAAAACGATTCAACACTTGCGAAAAAAGCCTGTGTATAATTGACAGCCCGGCCCTCGGGCCTTTGGTGTTTTACGCAGATGGCAGAGCAATTTTCATTGGAAGATCACCCCGAGCTGAACGATTTACGTGCAGCTTGGGAGCCGACGTTGGCATCGCTTGAACAGCGAATGCCCGCGACGGTTGTCGAACGCTTCCTCCGACCGCTCGAACCCATCGGCTTCTCCGAAGACATCGCCAGCTTCAGCGCCCCCGGCCAGTTTGTGCTGGAATGGGTGAAAGAGCGCTACTCAGATGCTCTTGAAGAAGGCCTCTCCGAGCAGCTCGGCCGGCGCATCCGATTTGAGCTCCGCGTCAAGACGCGAGAGCGCCCCAGATCCGAGCGAGAGCCGATTTCTGCGAAAGCCCAGACAAAGTCGGCCCCTGCACCAGCGACGTTCGACTCCAGCCCGAAATATCTTTTTGAGACGTTCGTCGTCGGCACGAGCACACGCCTCGCCTACGCAGGCTGCCGAGCCGTTGCCGATGAGCCAGGCGTCAAGTACAACCCGCTGTTCATCTACGGGCCGTCGGGACTTGGCAAGACACACCTGCTCCACGCGATCGCAAACGAGATCCGCAAGAACGATCCGAACTACCCGGTCATGTACATGTCCGCTCAGCAGTTCGCCGAAGAGTTCGTTCACGCACTGCAGAACAACCGGATCGAACAGTTTAGAAAAGCTCAGCGGCGCGTCAGCGTCTGGCTGCTGGACGACGTCCAGTTCATCGCCGGAAAGGACCGCACGCAGGAGGAGCTGTTCCACACGTTCAACTACCTCCACTCGCTGGGCAAGCAGATCGTTCTCTGCTCAGACAGGCCGCCGCGTGACCTGATGCTGATGGAAGAGCGACTGCGCTCTCGATTTGAAGCTGGGCTCGTCGCAGATGTCCAGATGCCTGATACAGAGACTCGCTGCGCGATCGTCCTCAAGAAGGCAGAGCAGGAGCAGATCACGCTCCAGCACGATATTGCAATGTGCCTCGCAGAGGGCGTCACCGGCAACGTCCGGATGCTTGAAGGCGCGCTGACAAAGGCCGCTGCACAAGCGAGCATGGATCGCCGACCGATCACTCTTGAGCTGGCTCAGGAGATCATCGACAAGTACTACCGTACGGCGAGCCTCTCCAAACCGAGCTTCGACCAGATCATCTCCTGTGTTTCGCAGCACCTTGGCATCCCCTCTGACCAGATCAGAGGCACGTCACGAAAGGCTCCGATCGCACACGCACGCCACGTGGCCATCTATGTCACCCGTGAGACAACGGGCGACTCTTGGAAGCACATCGGTGCGCAGTTTGGCAATCGAGACCACACATCGATGATGCACGGCTACAAGAAGATTCGCGAACTGATGACGCGTGACCGTGATCTGAACGCCTCCGTCAGGAAACTGATGCGAGATCTTAATCCGGATTTCCGATGATTCTCTCTCAGATGACCTGGAAGGAAGTCGACGCGGCGTCGAGAGATGCAGTCGTTCTGATTCCCACCGGGTCTCTGGAGCAGCACGGACCTCATCTGCCCCTCTTTACGGACACTCTGCTGGCAACGGCGGCGTGTGATGCTGTTGAAGCGGCACTCCCCGAGCGGGTCATCATGACGCCGGCTATTTGGCAGGGCGCCTCTGGCCACCATCTCTCATTTTCCGGCACGGTGTCGGCCACCTTTGAAGGCTATGAGCTTGCGATCCGCAGCGTGGTTGAGTCCTTGATGCCGCACGGTTTCTGGAAGTTCTACATCCTAAACGGGCACGGCGGAAACGTTGCATCCAACTACATCGCAACGCGCCGACTAAAAGAAGAGTATCCCGATCTGCTGATCGGCCACTCCGACTACTTCGAGCACATTCCTGAAGAAGTCCAGAAGGACGTGATGGAAGGGCCGGTGAAGTCGATCAAGCATGCGTGTGAGGCGGAGGCGAGCCTCATGATGCACCTCCATCCGGACCTGGTCCGAATGGACCTTCTCAGAGACGACGGCCTTGAGTGTGATCCCCCTGTCGCTGGGATGACCTGGATGTTTGACGCGATGACTGAGGAAGGCTCCCTGGGCTACGCGACTCTCGGAACCGCTGAAAAAGGCAAGCGTCTGTTCGAAGAAGCAGCCAAGGGCTGTGTTGAGCAGATTCGCCGCCTCGCAGACGGTGTTGTCCTCAAGCAGCGCGAACCGAGAAGCTAGTTCACCCTGTCTTAGGGTGTACCATGTCAAGCATGTCGCGCAGACTTCTCCTGCCCCTTTCCGCGATGGCCCTCATTGCCGTCCCAGCAGCCTCAAATGCTCAGTATTCGTACGATCAAAACATGGTCGGGCCGGAGATCGGTGTTTTCCAGCCAAACTCCGCTGCACTTCGAGCAGAGCTTGGCAGTGAGTGGCTGAGCTACGGGCTTGGACAGACTAGAGTCTACGGGCGACAGACCGGCCCCCGAAAGACAACAAGCTGGAACGGCATCAGCCAGACCCGGAACGGCAGTAAGGTCTTCATGGCGTCGGCGAGCTTCGGCTACGTGGTGCCGCTTGGTCAATCAAGCTCAAACTTCCGGCCTTACATCGCGGGCCGCTTTGGCGGCTCTTACGTCGACTATGCCGTCGATGTGGATGGCGGGCGGCTGGGCGGCAAGAAGACGGGCTGGAACGCCAACGCAGAATTTGGAATTATCATCGGGCAGAACATCACGGTGTCAGCCCGATACGACGCATTTCCGGAATACGACGGCCTCAGCTTCAATGGTCTGAGCCTGTCGGTGAAGTACGGAATGCTCCGCTTCTAAGAACAGGACATGTCACAAGGCTATCAAACTCAGGACGACCAGGAAAAGATATTCCTCGTCTACGTGCATCCGGATGAATCCGAAGATGCATGCGCTGAAGCGGAGCTAGAGGGTCTTGTCGAAGCAGCAGGAGGCCTGGTTGCCGGGAGTGCTCGGCAGCGGATCAAGAAGCGTCTGCGGGCCACCTACGTCGGCAGCGGCAAGGTTGAAGAGATCAAGGAGGCGATGGCCGAGACCGGCGCGGACTCCGTGGTCTTCGACTGCGAACTTGCCGGCGTCCAGCTCAAAAACCTTGAGGAGCTGCTAGAAAAGCGTGTCTTCGACCGCACGCAGCTGATTCTCGATATTTTCGCCTCACGCGCCAAAACGCGTGAGGGCCAGCTGCAGGTTGAGCTGGCGCAGCAGACGTACCGCCTGCCGCGCCTGATGTCGGTCTACACGAAGTTCGAGCGGCAGCGCGGCGGCATCGGTATGCGCGGCCCTGGTGAGACCAAGCTCGAAGCTGACCGCCGCATGGTTAAGGATCGAATTTCGAAGCTGACGGCTGAGATTGAGCATGTCAAAAAGCACCGAGACCTGCAGCGAGCAAGCCGCCGGAACAACCCTCACTCAACGGTCGCGATAATCGGATACACCAGCGCCGGCAAGTCGACGCTGATGAACACGATCACAGGATCGGAGCTGCTGGCGGACGCGATGCCGTTCGCGACTCTCGATCCGACGACCCGAAAGGTTGATCTTGAAGATGGATTTTCGTTCTTCCTGGTCGACACCGTCGGCTTCATCCGCAAGCTGCCGACACAGCTGGTTGCTGCGTTCCGCGCCACCCTTGAAGAGACCGTTCACGCGGACGTTCTCCTCCATTTGATCGACATCTCCTCGCCGGATTGGGAGGCTCAGCGGGACGCCGTCAACGAGACGCTGTCTGAGCTGGCTGCGCAGGATATGCCGTGCGTTTCGGTCTTCAACAAGATGGATGCGGCGCCGCCTGGTCTCTCCGATCAGCTGACTCGTGAGTTTGAGGACTCCTGTGCGATCAGCGCGCTTCATGGCGACGGCATCGACGAGATGATCCAGCTGATGCGGTCGAAGCTGACCGGCAAGTACAAAATGCTCATCGCTCTGGTGCCGTACGACAAGACTCAGCTCGTGGAATCGGCCTATGACTACGGCCGCGTGATCAAGAAAGACTATCGGGGCGAAGGCATCTACCTGGAGGCCGAACTCGCGCCTGAGATGTACGGAAAGCTGGAGGCATTCGCCTGCGCCCGTGAGGATTGACGCCTGGCTGCAAAAGGCCACCAAAACACTCCGGGAGACTGGCGTTGGATCGCCCCTGCTGGAAGCCCAGGTGTTGGCAGCGAAAGCGATGGGGCAGTCAAGGATGTGGGTGCTGATCCACCCTGAGGCCGAGATCACCGCGGACGCCGACCAGTTGCTTGATCGCCGGGCTAATTGGGAGCCGCTGGCTTACATAGTTGGCAGCAGGGAGTTCTATGGGCTGGAACTGGAGATCAACCATCACGTTCTCGTTCCAAGACAGGATACAGAGTCGGTTGTTGACGAGGCGCTGCGGGTTTTGGGAGGGAATAAGAGCCCGGCAATCCTGGATCTCTGCACCGGCAGCGGCTGCATTGCGCTCGCCTTGAAGCACAGTCTTCCGGAGGCTTCAGTCACTGCATCTGACCTCTCGGAAGAGGCACTGGAAGTCGCTCGCAGGAACGGTGAAAGTCTTGGCCTTGACGTGGAGTGGATCCACTCTGACTTGTTCCAAAAACTGCCCAACAAGAAGTTCGATCTGATCGTCACCAATCCGCCCTACATTGCCAGGGGGGAGGTCATCGGCAAGGATGTCGCTGCCTTCGAGCCGGAGATCGCCCTCTACGCGGAAGACACTGGCGCGGAGATTATGCAGAGAATAGCCGTTGATGCCGGGCACCACGTCAACCCCGGGGGGTTCCTGGTTGTGGAGTGCGGCCTGATCCAGACACAGCGGTTCTTGAACCTGTTTCAAGCGAGCGGATGGAAGCTGATCGAGAAGATCGGAGACGATGGAGGGTGGTGGGGCTTCTCGCTCAGGTCTCCGGTCAGATAAGCTCGGCCTGCCATAATCGAATCTCATGGAAATCGTCGTCCCAGATGCGTACCGGCATCTCTTTGATCAGGAGTCTCATGCACCGGTTGTCAAAATCCCGGCTGAGGTTCTTCGTCAGACGGCGAAGCCGATTGAGCGAGTCACCAACAGACACAAGTTCCTTGCTGAGAACATGGTGAAGATCATGCGGCAGGCCAGAGGCATCGGCATCGCAGCCCCTCAGGTTGGCGTATCCGAGCGGCTCATCGTCGTCCAGCCAGACAGCCAGCCTATCATCCTGTACAACCCCGAGATCCTCGAGATGGAGGGTTCACAGATCGGTGAAGAGGGCTGCCTCAGCATCCCTGGTCTCTACGGTGATGTGGAGCGCGCGGCTTGGCTCAAGGTTAAGGGCCTCGACCGCAAAGGGCGCGAGTCCACGTGGGAGATGGAAGGGATGGCTGCCAGAGTCGTTCTGCACGAAGTCGACCACCTGGATGGAGTTCTGTTCACAGATAAGGTGGATGCTGCGACTCTCCACTGGCGACTGCCTGATGAAGAGGATGAGTAATGCGGCTGGTCTTCTTCGGCTCGGCTGACTTCGCCGTTCCGGCTCTGGAAGCCATCGCGGACCATGTAGTTCTAGTCGTGAGTCAGCCAGATCAGCCGACCGGTCGTGGCATGCGGATGAGGTCAACGCCCGTGAAAAGGCGTGCGCAGGAGCTCGGCTTGGAAGTCCTCACCCCGGACACTTGCCGGGACCCGGAGTTCATTGCCCGAATCGAAGCGATAAAGCCGGATGTCAACGTCGTGGCCGCCTATGGGCAGATCATGCCGGTCCGTCTGCTGAATGCCGCGGCACAGGGTTCTGTTAATCTTCACGGCTCAATCCTTCCTCGATGGCGTGGGGCCGCACCGATTCAGCGCGCCGTCGCAGCCGGGGATAAAGAGACAGGTGTGACTTTGATGCAGATGGCCAAGGGGATGGACACAGGGGACATCCTTGCCATTGAGTCGACGGATATCGGGCCAGAGGAGACTGCCGGGGAGCTGTTCGATCGGCTGGCAGTCATGGCAGGCCAAATGGCCGCAAAGTGGCTTCCGAAAATCGCTGGCGGCGGGGTCGAGAGAATCCCCCAAGATGAAGCACTCGCAACTCACGCAGCGAAGATGACGAAAGCGGACGGCCTGATCGAATTCACGATGACTGCAGAGGATGCGCATCGGCGTCATCGCGGGGCGACGCCGTTCCCAGGCTCCTCACTCATTACGTCTGCAGGGCGCATTAAGGTGAAACGGGCTCGACTCATGCCAAACTGTGCAGCCGGACCTGGCTGTATTGAGTCTGTCAATCCTGACCTAGTTGTTGGATTCTCAGAAGGTGGAATTGCACTCATCGAAGTCCAGCCGGAAGGCCGAAAACCCGTTTCGGGCTCAGATTTTGCAAACGGGGCACGATTGAAGCCCGGAGACGGTTTGAATCCATTGGAAGATACATCGACCCATGACTAAGAAGACGACAGTAAGAGCAGTTATCGGAGGGCTGGTGGTCATCACCCTCTTTGTCGGATATGCAAGGTTCAAAGATTGGGTAGGTGATCCCAACAAGAACGAGCAGGTCAATACGGCTGGCATGATCGCTGCCCTCGAGCTGACTCGTGACGGCTACAAAGCAGTCATATTTGATGCAGACGGAAAGAAGACTGTCTCTGATGGATACGAAGATGGCAAGGAGGATCGCGGTCTGGCTTTCAGCGCGAACGGCAGCCAAATCTATCTCTCCAGCAACCGCAGAGATGCCGCCTATAAGATCTACCGATGGCGCCCTATCGCGAACAAAGTTGAATTGAGGACCGAGGGTGCTCGCAGCGTCGCTACGCCTTACTTCAGCGATTTGGGCGATGACGAGCTGGACAGGCATGGACTCGTTATCGTGGGCGGCACAGTCTGTCTTTTCGAGCCCACCAAGATGGCGCTTTACCGAGTTCTTCCCCCGGGCGACAACGAAGCGGTGCAGGGACCGGACGGCGGCCCAGTCAGCTTGATGAGCCTGTACGACGAGATCGGCTCCAGCTTCAAGAAGGCGAGATACTCTTCTGATCGCAGCGTCATGTTTGTCACGATGCGTCGAGAGGGCGGCGAAGTCTTCGTCATCAACTCGCTCACTCCTGGACCCGAGGGTCAGCGAATCCCGCCGATGCCGCTGCTCGCTGGCGACAAAGTCGATTTCACGATCTCAGACGACGGCAAAAAGGTCCTCGTCTCGATTCATGGCTTCCAGTTCCCCAACCCGAAGCAGATTCCCGAGGAGTTCCTAGTTGACGGCAAAACGATGGTTCCTTACCGGAACGCAATGTTTATGATCCACGATGTGGATCCCACTACGTTCATCCCGATGTTCGTCTCCATGACCGACGACATCGCCATTTCAGAACCTACAATCTCACCGGATGGAATGGAGCTCATCGCAGTCGCTGGCAAGGTGGCTGAAGAAGGCTTCCAGTCGAACGGCCTCGTGATTGGCCCGATGATCCCGACCCCTCCAGGGCAGCAGCAGTCATTGATTCGGCCGCTGATTCAGGTGCCGTCGATGAGCCCCAGATGGGCGCCGACCGGAGACAAGTTTGTCTATCTGAACATGCAGGATGGCAAGCGGCGCATCTACGTTGCGAACAAAGATGGATCAGACAACAAGATGATCTCTGATCCGGAGTTCCAGTACCGTTCGCCGATCTTTTCGCCTCAGAAGTAGTCGTTCTAGCTGAAGACTTTGCCGAGAAGCAGCTGCGTGACCTCGTCAGGATCGAGCGTCTGGCAGTTGCCGACCTGACCATAAGGTCCTGAGCGCTCTGGTCTCGTCAGTGTGTACACGCCGACGAGGGGTTTTCCTAGGGCGGCGGCAATATGTGTGCTCCCTGTGTCGCCAGCAATGTGGGCTGTGCAGAGGCTGATCAGTGCCACCAGCTCAGAGATTGAGGTCTTCGCAATCATGCTCTTTGCCTGGTCCCCTCCTGCTGAATGGACTTCGCCGAAGGCGACTTCGTCACCCGGGGCTCCGAGGTAGAACGCGTCTCCGCCGGCCTCGATGACCGCGGCGGTGACCTTGGCAAAGTGAGCAGGATCCCAGCGCTTCGTGACCCAGCCTGCGCCTGCGTTAAAGAGCACGAGCGGCTTCGACCAGTCTCGGCCAGCCTCGGTGAGCTTGGCCTTGACTGACTCCAGGTCTTCCTCACTGGGCACGAGGCCGAATTCAGCCCGTTCTGCCTCGCAGCCGAGCGCCCTTACGACGTCGACGTATTGATCGACCACGTGGATTGAGCTTGGGTCTGGAAGAACTTTCTGGGAGAAGAGCCCCGCCCCCTCCCGCTGCCAGTGAAAGCCCATTCTCTTGTCTGACTTCACCGATGCAGCTACGATGGCTGACTTTAGTAGGCCCTGCATGTCGAGCGCTACATCGAACTTGCCAAGCTCCTGGCCCTCAGCTCTGATGTTCTTGAGTCCTTTCGGAACGACCCACACGTGGTCGATGGCCGGGCAGAGCCTGGGGATGGCATGAAATCGCTTGTCCACGGCCCAAGTGATTTCGCAGTCAGGAAAGTTGGCCTTGAGGGCTGTGGCGGCAGGCAGTGTGCAGACCACATCGCCCATGGCGCTGAGCCGTGAGATTAGGACCCGCATCTGGAGCCCTCCCATAGCTTGAGAGCCGCTTCAACCACCGCCTCAGGCTTGACATCTGCTGGGTTTTGGCTTTCGTGCAGCACGCATCCGCTGCTGCCCCACGGTCGAAACCTCGCGGGTGACTCTGGCCCAAACACTGTGACGACAGGAACATCGTAGGCCGATGCCGCGTGGCCAGTACCCGTATCTGCCGCAAGGTGGACCCGGCTCTCGGCAGTGCAGGCCAGAGCCTCTGCGAGAGTGAGCTGCTGGGTGAAGTTCTCGGCGCCGGGGACTTCGGGGTCGCCTGGGCCGCCGATAGCGACAGTCTTGATCCCGTGTGACCCGAGGAGTTCAGCGACCATAGCCCACTTCTCTGCAGGATAGATTTTTGCTGCGCCTCCAGAACCCGACTGGATCGAAATGTAGTCGCCCATATCGCGGAACCTGGCTCTCTCGGCGGCCAATGCCGGCATGATCGGCAGATCAGGAGTCTCAAACTCCTCCCACTGATTGATGAGGGTCATGGCGAGCTCAACCTCGTGCATCGGCTTGCGACAGGCGGACGGGATAGTGTTGAGCCGCTTTGAGACTTCGTCGGTGGCGCGAGACTGTAGACGGAGCTTTGGCCTTGCGAGAAACAGACTCATCGAAGTTTTGATATGGCCCTGAAAATCGAACCCGACATCGAATTTTTGGGCACGCAGCGCTTTGTAGAAGCGAAGTTTCTCCCGGATTGTCTGGGCGGTCCAGGCTGAGGTCTTCCACTTCTCTCTATCGTAAATCTTGACGGTGTCTACAAGCTGTGGAGAGGCGATGACAGGGCTGCAGTTTGGCTGCACAGCCCACGTGATTTCAGCGTCCGGGTACTTGTTGCGGATGGCTGTGACAGCCCACGCCGTCATGATGCAGTCGCCGATAGCGGAGTATCGGAGAATCAGCACTTTAGGCGCGCTCACACGAGCCCCTTGCGTTTGGCGCTTCTCCACCTGTCGTGAATCCAGAGCCACTGGCTCGGCGTCTCTGTGATCACTTCTTCAAGCCATTCGTTAATGGCGACCATCATGTCCACGCCTCGCTTCGCATCGGTCTGCTTTGGCTGAAGTGGTGGATAGAATTTAAGGCTGCATCGGCCTTCGCCGAGATAGATGCACCTCACCGGGAGCGCTGGTGCGCCGGTCCGTTCTGCGATGACTCCTGGCCCCAGAACTGTGCCTGCAGGCACGCCGAAAAAGGGGATGTATTCTTCGTCGGCGTTCTGGTCGGCGATGATGCCCACGATGACGTTCTCTTTGAGTCTCTTCAGAATGAGCCGGGCCGCATTTCCCCTGGACAGGATTTCTGTGCCTGGAGTCGAACGCATTCGATTGACCAGGGCATTGACATCGTCTTGGTCCGCGTCTCGTACGACAACGCTCACCTTTCTGCCCGTGAGTGAAAGATAGGCGGCAGCCCTTTCCCAGTGGCCAAAGTGGCCGGTGACGAAGACGCCTCCCTTGCCTGCAGCCAAGGCCGCGTCCACGTGCTCCAGACCCTCAACCTCAGTCAGGGAGAGGGTCTCTTCAAGGGTTCTGTCAAAGCCTGCCAAGAAGTCTGCGGAGACCATTCCGAAGTGGGAGTAGATCTGCGGAATGAGCGCCTTTCTCTCTTCTTCCGGCATGTCAGGGAAGGCCCGCTTTAGATTCTCCAGCGCGACCTGTTTTCGTTTTGGATCCAGCGCGCCCAGGAACTTGCAGAGCCGCGCACCGGCACGATCTCGCTGCGCTGGAGTCTTCTTTTTCAGTGACTTTTCAAGCCACCGCAAGAGTGCAATAGAAGCCCTATCGATCAGCTGTTTGCGCTTAGACATCTTTAAGTTGGGATTCGAGCCACTCGGCGAATTGGGCGGCGGGTTCGATAGTGACGCTGTGCTCGGCGATGAGTAAATTTACCTTGGCAAAATCAGTTCTGCCCTCAAGCTTCACCCAATCCTTCGCCGTGACGATCACTGGCAGGACAGGTTCGAACGCGTCAAAAAGATTACCATCGGCCAGGTCATCGTGGTCGGGCAGCGCTGTCGTCTTGACCAGGTCGACTCCTTGACTACTCAGCGAATCGAAGAACCGCTCGGGTCTTCCGATGGCGCAGAGAGCGTAAGCCTTGGCCGGAATCTGGGCGGATGAACCATCTGGGTTGCGGAGAGCCAACGGTGCCGTCTCGACATGGAATCTTCCTGGGATGAGCTCATCAGCCCTTGCTCTCCCGGCTGATCGAGGCTCTCTGTAGGGTCCGGACGGGATCATCATTTTATTGGCCGATTCGGCTTGGTCAAGGACGATTGAAACGGTTTTGTCCAGCTCCAGATGCTGGAATCCGTCATCCATGAGCATCACCGCGTTCGGGAAATGCTCTTCGATGAGCTGGGCCTGCACGACTCGGTTCTTGCCTGAGACGATTGGAATCTCTGGCCTCAATCGCCGGATTAGCGCGGACTCATCGCCCCACTCTGTCGGGTCGAGTGCGCCGCTTTCCGACAGCGCTGGCTCAACGTATTTTGGCGAGCGATAACCGGGATTGGTGATCACTACGCTGTGCCCGAGATCTTGGATCACATCGGCAATGTGAATGACGACGGGTGTCTTTCCGGCGCCGCCCGCCACGAGACCACCGACGCAAATAATCGGCTGATGAGGCTGCTCAGGCTTCTTGATTCCCAACGTAAATGGCAGCCGATAGAGCTGCCAGGCGATCCAGTAGAGAAGAGTCAGGGGCGCGAGCAGGATCGGGAGGAGACCCCCCTTCGCCCAAGCTTTCTCCAGATGACCGCTCATATCTGCTGGGTGGATTTTGGCAGAATCCCGGCGGCCAACGGCGGGCAGAGATACAATCGTCACCGATGCCGACAGCGGCTTTCACGACCCTTGGCTGCAAAGTCAACCAATACGAGACGCAGAAAATCCTGGACTCCTTCGCGGATGCCGGGTTCGTTGTCGTGCCGTTTAGTGAAAAAGCCGACATCTACGTGATCAACAGCTGCAGCGTCACCAGCTCGGCTGAGAGCAAGAGCCGATACACTGTCCGCAGGGCCGCCAGAACCAATCCGGAAGCGAAGATTGTCGTGACCGGCTGCGCCGTTCAGATGGCTATCAATAAGGAAGAAGTGATGGAGGGAGCGCACGTTGCGGTTCCGAATCCTGAAAAGCTCGACACGCTCGATCACTTCTTCCGCGCGCTGCCTGATTTTGAGCAGTGGGTGAAGGATGAGCCTGCGCCTAAGGATCACAGGCCGCCAGAAGGGCGGACCCGTGCCAATTTAAAGATTCAAGACGGCTGCAATGTGATGTGCAGCTACTGCTCCATCCCCTTTACTCGGCCTGGCATGACGTCAAGGCCGTGGCAGGAAGTGCTGGAGGAGGCTCAGCAGCTCGCAGCAAACGGCTACAAGGAAGCGATCCTCACCGGGGTGCTGATTGGCGCCTACGGCCCGGAATCCGGCAGCGGAGGCCCTGGATTCGAGGAGATCGTCCAGAAGCTGGACGAGGAGTCAGGCCTAGAGCGCATCAGGATCAGCAGCATCGAAATGCACCAGGTCACCCAGCCGATTATCGAGCTGGCGAAGAGCGGCCACGTCGCTCCCCACTTCCACATTCCGCTGCAGTGTGGCGACACTCGGGTCCTGAAGGACATGAACCGCCGATACGGCCAGGAAGACTACATCCGCGTCTGCAGCGACATCTACGAACAGGTGCCGGACGTAATGTTGACGACAGATATCCTGGTCGGCTTCCCGACCGAAACCGAAGAGCGGTTCCAATCGAGCGTTGAGGTCTGTGAGGCAGTGAAGTATCTCAAGGCGCACGTCTTCCGGTTCAGCCCTCGGTACGGCACACCGGCAGACAAGTGGGGCGATCCGGTCGATCCACAGACCAAGGCCGCAAGGTCAAAAGTGCTGACGGAAGTGACCAAGCGGACAGCTGCTGAACAGCGCAGCCGCTATCTGGGCCGAACTATGCGCGTACTAGTGGAGCGTAAATCGAAGCGCGACGGCATGCTCGAAGGCACCACAGACAACTGGATCACGGTCAAGTTTGCCGGACCAGCGGAGCTGGCCCGGACAATGCAGTGGGTGCGGCTTGACGATGAGAAAGACGGTGTCATGTTCGGCGAACTCGCCGCCGAACCTCGCGGTGCCGAACTGAGCGTTGTCTAAGACGCTTTGATCAGCTTCAACTCAGCCTGATACCGCTTCTGCGTGTCGGTGTCCTTGTCGATCTTCGCCAGTTTGATCAGGTGGTTGCAGAGCGATGTCGCCAGCTTCTTGTCGCCGGCAGTCTTGGCGTCTTCCATCCGGAAGCTGAGGAAACCCATCGCTTTTGCGCGCGTCATGGAATCGAGCTCTGAGAGCTCCATGTAGCGTGGGAGGATGCTGTTGCGCACGTCGGGACGAGCCATCGCAGATCTCGCTGCGATCTCCATTGCAAGCACGGTCTCTCGCTGCTCAGTCGGCTTCATCGCCTTCCATGTGTCGGCTTGCGTCTTCTTGTTGAAAATTCCGGTGATGCTCTTCTTTCTGCCGGTCGTCCTGCGGACGGTTCGGTCTATCAGCAGGTGCATGGAGTAGGCAGCTGTGCCTTTCTGCAACTTGGCGTCCCCGCCCACAACAGCCTCGGCGGCAGACTGCACATAGCTCCTGGTGCCAGCATCCTTGAGAATCGACTTCGCCAGCTTTGTTTCCGCAGCAGCGATCAGATCGACCATGATGATCGGATAGTTGCCGAATGCCTCTGTGATCCGGGCTGCCTGGTCCTCTGGCGTCTGAGAGCCGGAAGCCGTCAGCGCCTGGTGAGCTGGCACATTATACGGCTGTGCCTCTACCGAGGCCGCGTAGGCTGCCTGAGACTTCTCTGGGCTGAGGCCCTTCCAGTGGTCGCCGATCCACCGCAGCCTCTCTGAGGCAAGCAGATCGCCGGAGCGGTAGGCGGTGTCGAAGGCCAAGACATAGCTTGCTGTGCGGCCCCATGGCATTCGTGTTCCTCCATGCTGAGTCGACCGCTGCCAGCCTGAAATATTGTAGTGCAGCCCCCAATCTGTGGGTGAGATGCGGGTCAAGAAAGCGCAATGGCCAGGCTGACCGACAGGCATCCCAGGGATCCCGAATGCCTGAGCCGTGGCAGTTCCGAATCGTGAGATCCCGCCACAGACTGCGCCAACCTCAGTCATAAGCTTCAGAGTCATTGGCTTGTAATCGTAGTACGCTGCCCCCTTTTGGACCGAAACGCCTTTGGAGTTGAACAGCCGGTAAGGGACGCGCCCGAGCGATTTGTGGATCAGCGCCTGCTGCTTGATCTTGTCGTCGGTTGTCTCGCGTGCCCAATCGAGGTCCGTATCGAGTGCCCAGGCTCCTGAGACGTATTTGAGCTCCCAAACGGGGGCGTCGTTGAAGTAGGGGAACAGTTGGCCATTGCGGTTGGCCTCAATAAAGTAGTCGAACCGCTCCAGCGGCTCGATCTTCTTGCCGTTGGCCATGGCGTTGATCTGCGTGCTGTGGACGAGGGCCGTCGCCATCGCGAATCGCTGCTCGATGCCTGGTTTCCTTGCCGCTTCTCGCTCGGTCCAGATGCGGTGCCAGATTTCTAGGCCGGAGACCTTAAACTCCGCTGGTGTACCGCTGAGCAGGTAGGTGTTTAGCAGCTCTTCGTCTTCGAGAAGCCACTCGAGGAACGCGCTCGCTCCCTGCCGCTTTTTGAATTCGGTGAGATCGGTTGGGCTGATGAAGCGCAGGAAGCGCAGTTGTGCAGCCGACTTGCCGAACCCTTCGTCATAGGCGAGCGCTGCGAGGTCTGCTCCTACGCCTGTTTCTGCCTGGACCAGCTTGGTCAGCTCGTCCTTCCAATCGGCAAACCTGCCGGTTCGGGCAGCGCCCGATCCGGTCATCTGGGCAGACGCCCCAGCCGCGATGGCCAGGCAGATGAGAGTTGAAACTCGCCTCATTCTGCTGGCAATGATACTGCGTTGCCGGGTCCGCTGAAATGAACCCGGCAATTGTGCAGTTAGGCGTCGAAGCTGATGCCCTGGGCCAGAGCTGGCTTGTCGGTCCCGAAGTAGGTGGTGCTCGTCTGGCGGCGCATGTAGGCGCGCCAGGCATCTGAGCCGGATTCGCGGCCACCGCCTGTCTCCTTTTCGCCGCCAAACGCTCCGCCGATTTCCGCTCCGCTGGTGCCGATGTTCACGTTGGCGATGCCGCAGTCGCTGCGCCGCTTGAAGAACTCTGCCTCCCGGACGTCGGTGGTCATGATCGCGCTGCTGAGGCCCTGCGGGACTGCGTTGTGCATCTCCATCGCCTCTTCCAGCGTGTCGTAGGGGATCACGTAGGTGAGCGGAGCAAATGTCTCGGTGAGAATTGGCTCTGGCTGATCCGTCAGCTTGACAAGGCAGGGTTCGGCATAGAAGGCGTCCGCAGGTCCGGCAGCTCTTTCGCCTCCGACAATCTCTTCGGCGTGGGGCTTGATCGCCTCAATCGCGGCCTGCATGTTGGTCCAGGCGTCGCCGTCGATCATCGGGCCGACCAGCGTGTCTGCGTCGAGCGGACTTCCAATCTTGGATTTGGCAATGTCAAGGATCGCCATTTTCATTTTGTCAAAGACCTGGTCGTGAATCGAACGGTGTACAAAGACTCGACGAGTTGAGGTGCAGCGCTGACCAGCGGTCCCGACTGCGCCAAAGACGATTGATGGCATCGCGACATCAAGGTCCGCGCTGGGAGTGACGATGACAGCATTGTTGCCGCCCAATTCCAGAAGTGTGCGCCCAAACCGTGCGGCCACCTTCGGTCCGACAATCCTGCCCATGCGGCAGCTTCCTGTCGCGCTGATGAGCGGAAGTCTTGAGTCGTTCACCATCTGCTCGCCCTGCTCAGCTGTGCCGATAATGATCTGGCTCAGATGAGCCGGGGCATCGCCGAACTCCTCGCAGGCTTCGTCAAAGATTGCCTGGCAGGCGAGGGCTGTGAGCGGGGTCTTTTCGGACGGCTTCCAGACAACCGGATCGCCGCAGACGATGGCTAGATCCGCGTACCACGCCCAAACCGACACCGGGAAGTTGAATACGCTGATGATGCCGACCGGGCCGAGCGGCAGCCAGTTCTCGTGCATCACGTGGTCTGGCCGCTCTGAGGCGATCGTGAGACCGTGCAGCTGACGGGAGAGCCCAACTGCGAAGTCGCAGATGTCGATCATCTCCTGGACTTCGCCGCGGCCCTCTTCGATGATCTTGCCGCACTCGAGTGTGACGAGCTGGGCGAGATCCTCTTTTCTGTCTCTCAGCCGGTTGCCGAAGATGCGGATCAACTCACCACGAGCAGGGCCCGGCACATCGCGCCAGATCTTGAATGCAGCTTGGGCTCGATCGAGCATCTGGTCAATCTCAGCTTCGGTGTTCAGGGACACAGTTCCGATCAGAGAACCGTCGATGGGAGTTGTGACTCGGAGGCTTCCGCCGAGGGCGTCCTGGGGGACGAGTCGGGCGAGGATGTGGGAATGGGCTGCGCTGCTCATTTCTGCGTGCAGTTTAGCCTGAGGATCACGCGTGCCGTAAGGTCCAGCCCCGGTAGAATCGGCCTCGATGAGAAGTCGCTTTCTCCTGCCCGTTGTGGCATTGCTGAGCACGGCCGTGATGGCCCACGATGGACCGGATCCCCTGGCGCATTGGATTGTGAGCCCAAGCAAGGTCAAGGATGGCGTACTTCACTCCCGACTTGGACCGAACGCGACAGTCGTTGGCAAACCGATGGTCCTGACTGATGCAGGAGGCCAGACCCTCCTCTTTAACGGGGCCGATGTCTTCATGAGCATCGCTGACGACTTCAAGTCTGCAGCCCGGTACGTGCCCAAAAGGAACATCACAGTAAGTGCTTGGGTCTCCGTTGAGCAGCCTCAGCGCTGGGGTGGATTCGTCGGCATCGTGCAGGACAACGCCGACTCGGAGCAGGGCTGGGTGCTCGGCTACGATGACTCTTCATTCACCTGGGCGCTGGCAGGGAAAGACTCAGCCGATGAAGACGGCACGATGACCTATCTGAAGGGAAAAACAGCGTACGAGAAGGGCCGTCTCTACCACGTTGTGGGCGTCTACGACGGCGAGACCATGCAGATCTACGTTAACGGCAAGCTTGACGCCGAGACTGATGCCCAGAAAGGCGACATTCTCTATCCGGAATCTGCCCCCTTCGTGATCGGAGCCTACAAAGACAGCAATGAGCACAACGCTCACAAAGGGCAGATCCGGGATGCCGCGATCTATGATCTGGCTGCCAAGGCGGAATGGGCGAAGCATGAGTTTGACCACTCCAGCGAGCTGACGAAGATCAAGCCGCAGATTGTCTATCCCGAAGAATTCGAGTTCGTTGTGGAGCCGTATCTGCAGTTCGGCACGATGGACAGCATGACGGTGATGTGGGAGACCAACCGGCCCGCCCGATCCATCGTCAGTTTTGGAGAAACAGCAGAGTTTGGGCAGGCCAGAGTTGATGCCAAGCTCAAGCTTATGCACGAGGTCAAACTGGTCGGGCTGAAGCCGGACATGGCCTACTACTATCAAGTCGAAACCAACGATGACCGTGGCCGCAAGCTGACCGGCGAGCAGCTCAGCTTCCAGACCGCCTGCGACGAAGAGACACCTTACGGCTTCGCTGTTATCAGTGACACGCAGAGCAACCCTCAGGTTGCAGAGCAGATTGCGGGCCACGCATGGTCACATCGACCGCGATTCGTCGTCCATCCGGGCGACTTGGTCGGGACCGGAGCGAACAAATCGCACTGGACGCACCAGTTCTTCCCGGCTATGAACCAGCTGATCGAACGGGTGCCTTTCTATTCAGTGCTAGGCAACCACGAGGGAAATGCGAAGTACTACTACGACTACGTCTCACTGCCCGGCAAGGAGTATTACTACACCTTCAAATACGGCAATGCTCAGTTCTTCATGATCGACACCAACAAGAAAGTTGGCCCGGGAACAGAGCAGTACGAGTGGCTGGAGTCGGAGCTGGCCAAGTCGACGGCGACGTGGAAGTTTGTGTCGCACCACCACCCTTCGTACAGCTCAGACGAAAATGACTACGGCAACCTCTGGAAAGGAAAGAGCAGCTATGGCGACATGCGGGTCAAGCAGCTCACGCCGCTGTACGACAAGTACGGGGTCGACATCGTCTGGAACGGCCACATCCACAGCTACGAGCGGACCTGGCCAGTGATTGGAGGCAAAGTTGTTGACGACGCAGGCACGATCTACATGATCACAGGCGGCGGCGGCGGCGGGCTCGAAACTCCCGGCCCGGTCAAGCCCTTCTTCCAGAACAACGTGCGACGAGGCCATCACTTTGTGACCGTGGCAGTGAACGGGCGGACACTGGAGATGAAGGCCTTTGATATCGACGGAAAATTGTTCGATTTCCTGAAGATCGACAAGCGATAATGCCGGGCTTTGGGCGGACTAAAGGCAGCCTGCCCACGAGCCTGCTATTTGGCACGCATCTGGCAGATAATCAGAGAAAGGAATGCTGCTCGATTTTAGGGCTGGAGATGACCTCCCACCAGCCGACTTAATCATCATCGGCGCGGGGGCTGCTGGACTCACGCTTGCGCGTGAGCTGGCCGACACGGACCTCCGCGTGCTCATCCTCGAAGCGGGCGCACGCGACCTCGACAAAGGCCTTCTGGGGCACGAAGCTCCGGGCCTTCCTTATCGCGGGGCGACCTCGGTTGGCCGCATCAAAGCGTTTGGCGGCTCAACGCTGAGCTGGGCGGGGCAGTCGCTCGAGATCAGCAAGAACGTTTATGGGCCCAGACCTTGGATCCGGGATGCAGACTGGCCAATTGGGCCAGAGGACGTGGAACCGTATTACGGGCGAGCGCTGAAGGCGATGAACGTGCCTGATCTGCAGATCGCAGATTCGCCCTGGGCCGACGGCTGGCCTGAGTTTGACCAAGATCAGCTTTCGATGACCGCGAGCATGTGGTCGGCACAGCCAAACCTTGCAGAAGAGCACGAGCCTTGGCTGTCCAATTCGCGCAATGTTCATTGTGCCATCGGTGCGGCAGTGGTCCGCATCAATATCGGGGCAAGGGCAGAGTCAGTTGTCGTGCGGACCCTTGAGGGGCGCGAAGTCACTGTTGAGGCTGAACGCATCGTTGTCTGCTCCGGCGGCATCGAAGCGCCGAGACTGCTTCTTGCCTCTGGACTCGGCGACCCGCTTCCTTGGACAGGGAAGGGCTTTCACGACCACGTTTCTATTATCTGCGCAGAGATCATTCCGAACGACCGAAAGGAGTTCGACGAGATCTTCCAGAACTGGTACTCGGACGGCGGCAAGCTCATGCCCAAACTGCTGCTCTCTGCTGAAAAGCAGGAGGCAGAGAAGCTTGTTGAAGTTGGCGGCCACATGGTCTTTGGGGCGTCTGGTGGCTTCGAGGCGCTCAAGGGTCTCCGGAAAGCCAAGTCGATAAAGGACGCCACACCCTTTGCCGGCCAGGCGCTGAAGTCTCTGCCGGAGGCTGCGGCAGCGGCCGTAGCCGCAGGAATCAAGGGCCGGTCTTACGCGCCCGCAAACTCCAAGATCGAGTTCGAAGCTCTTTGTGAGCAGTCGCCTCACAACGGTTCAGAAGTCCGCCTCTCCAACAGGAAAGATGAGTTTGGAATGCCACTGCCGATCATCGACTTCAAGATTGGGGACGAGACTCAGAAGTCGATCACGGTGTTGATGCAGACGGTCTCGGAGCAGCTGAAAGGGCTTGCAGAGATTCGCATCTATGAGGATCGCCTCAGCTCGCAGCAGGAGTTCCACCGCTGGGCGGGCGATATCTACCACCCGATGGGCGCCACTCGAATGTCAGCAAATCCTGAAGATGGGGTTGTGGACAAGAACCTTCAAGTCCACGGCGTTGACAACCTATTTGTGGCCTCTACCAGCTGCTTCCCATCGGGTGGCTGGTCGAACCCAACTTACGCCATGTTGGCGCTCGTCTGTCGCTTGGCTGACCAAATCAAAAAGTGATCCCTAAGTTCGGCCAGCAATTGTGCCGAAGATTCCAGTGGGATGATTCTTGATTTCAGCAAGACAGGCAGCCTTCCAGAGGTTGACCTTGTAATCGCCGGGGCAGGAGCTTGTGGGCTCGCTGTCGCGGCGGAGCTGTTGGATAGCCCTATTAAGGTACTTATCCTCGAGTCCGGTGGACTTGAGCCCGAGGAAGACGTTGAAGACCTCGGCCGGCTCGACCAGCACTCCTCGGAGTTCCCAGCAGATCGATCTGTAAGGCGAGCCTATGGCGGCACATCGAAGGACTGGACGGGCGAATCGCTTTTTTACGAGTCTTGGGCGTTCGGTCCCCGGCCTTGGATTCCTGAGGCTGACTGGCCTGTCAGCGCAAATGAGATAGAGATGTATGCCGACAGGGCGAGAAAAGCCATCGGCATCTCACGCCTGCCAAATGGGGCGCTGCCCTGGGAGTCTCGAGGCCAGCTGCCGCCGGACATCGACTATCGCAAGGTCATTCTTACAGCTGCACAGTTCCCCGCGGACCGAGACCTTTCCGCGAGGCTGCTGGAGCAGATTGAAGCCTCAGAGAATGTCACCCTAGCTCTCCATGCCAACGTGATTGACGTCAGGCTGAACAGAGAGATGAGCGCAGTCTCCGGCTTGGCAGTGAGAAACGACTTTGGGACGACAATTCTGGCCAAAGGCAAGCAGTTTGTGATCGCCCTCGGCGGAATCGAAACCCCGAGGCTCCTTCTGGCCTCTAAGTCGCAGGAAGCCCGCGGCATCGGAAACCTGCGTGGAATGGTCGGCCAGGGAGTGCACGATCGCACGCGAATGACCTGCGCACAGGTCTTCCCGCGCAGGCGCATTGCTTTTGACAGAACGTTTGCTGACTGGCATCTCAACGGCCAGCGTTATCAGCCACAGCTGATCCTTGCAGAGGAGGCTGTCCGCAGCCTGTCAGCCCTCGGCGTTGGCGGACGAATCGTGTTCGATTCAGACCGAAAAGGCGTCGATGCACTGAGGGGATTCAAGAAAGCTTGGAATGAGAAGGCGGGCGTCCGGGAAGTGTTCCGGTCTGGCGCTGAAGCTGTTCGTGAACTGCCGATCGCAGCAGGCGAAATCCATGCAAAGTCGATCGCAAAACGATCCTATGCTCCGTCGGATGCACAGGTCTATTTGGAAGCATTCTGTGGTCAGCCGCCAGCTAATGGCAGCAGCATCCGCCTCGGCACAGATGTCGATGCGATGGGCGTGCCGCGGGCGCTCTACACTCACCGTGTTCACAGAAGTGAGCGCGAGTCGATTCTCAACTTCGCAGAGATGTGCGGAGAAGAGCTGAAGGCTGTGGGTTTAGCATCAAGAACCGCTCTTGAGCCTGCCCTGCTGGATGAAGAGCGGTTCGAGGACTGGTGCAGCCCTGAGGGCCTCGTGATGGGCGGTACACGCATGTCTCTCGACCCGGCCCGGGGAGTTGTCGACATGGACCTCAAGGTGCATGGGCTCAAGAACCTGTACTGCGCGGGGGCCTCTGTGTTCCCGTCGAGTGGTGCGGCCGATCCGACACTCACGCTCTTTGCTCTCAACTGCCGTCTGGCAGACCATCTTCAGTGGACTCTTCGGTCTTCAATCGCGGACAACGATCAGCTCGCGGCGTAATCGCTGCTTTTCCACAGCAGTTCTCACAGACCGTCTAACAACTCCTCCATTTTCATGAGGAGTTAGCTCCCTTTGGCAGCAGGACATCGTCCAGAATTTATGGACGGCCGCCGCGCCTAACAAGACCGATCCGAGAAGTCATAAAATCGAGCCGAAAGTGAACGGCAGACCTCAATGAGGGTCATGAAGAACAAGACTCCGGACGGGCACAAGCGCAGCGCCAGCCGTACTGCAGATGGACCAAGAGGGCACCCTGGTCTCCGCCTCGCAGCTTTGAGGCAGGGCCAAATCCTAGAAATAGGTGACGTGTGTCTACTAAAGCCGGATATACTGAGGACGACCAAATTGTCCCTGGTTAAATGGCCATCTGCAGGCGGCACAGGGCATGGGTTCGGGACGTAAATGAGCACGGAATACAAGGTTGGCGGGAGGACATTTGTCCTCGACGAACGAAAAGCAGAGGAGGCGATAAATGCCAAAGCCGTAATCGGCGGACGCGTCACGATGACGTTCAATCTGCTCCCGCTCAAGTATCCGTGGGCTTACGACCTGTACAAGACGATGAAGTCCAACCATTGGGAGCCAGAGGACATCCCGATGCAGAAGGACGTCGAGCAGTGGCGCAGCAAGGACGCGCTGACCGACATCGACCGCTGGATCATCCGCATGGCCGTGGGCTACTTCTCGGCGGCTGAGGGGATTGTTGGCGACAATATCATCCACGTGATCCGCGAGCTGGTGACAGCATCCGAGCTGAAGC
>JALGYA010000125.1 GCA_029824475.1 Fimbriimonadia bacterium
GATCTGCTTGAGGCTGTCATAGACCGCCATGTGGGCGTCGATGAACTTGTACGAGTCGTCGTCACCCAGCGCGGCCGAGAACGAATCGTACGTAGCGTCTTTTGAGCCGTGATACAGCACTGTGAGGAGGCGATGGACGGCCAGAGTGTTGATGGCCGCATTCTCCTCGCCATCCCTGAGCCCGAGTGCGAGCTCGAGCGATACCTTGTTCATCGCCTGAACGATTTCGGGTGTGGCTTTGTCAGGCTGGACAATGTCTCGCCCTGCCGTGGGGTTGCTCGGGCCGTCCTTGCCGCAGCCGGCCAGCAGAAGAACCCCAAGAACACTGAGTAAGCAGAGTCGCGGCATCGCCTTCATTGTGCCCGCAATCCTGAGCATCTACTCGCTTTCTTCGCCCAGATAGGCCTCAATGACCTTGGGATCATTGCGGACGATGTCCGGTGTGCCTGCTGAAATCTCAACGCCGTGGTCAAGAACGACAATTCGCTCACACAGGTTCATCACGAAGCGCATATCGTGCTCAATCAGAAGCACCGTCTTGTCGAAATCGTCCCTGATTCGCCGGACGGTCGTCGCGAGAGCCTCTTTTTCTTGAGGATTCATGCCAGCGGCAGGTTCGTCCAGGAGAATGAGATCGGGGCCCGTCGCCATGGCACGGGCGATTTCAAGTCTGCGCTGCTTGCCATATGGAAGATCTGCTGCGCGGCTTTGAGCCACATCGGCCAAGTCCATGACCTCCAGGAGATCCATCGCCTTCTTGCGAAGCTCAGTGGTCTCGTTCACGGCTGGAGGCAGGAGTGCGAGGGCAGAGAAGAGCCCAGTCTTCTTCCTCAAGAACCCGCCAACAACTACGTTTTCAAGCACGCTGAGCGAACCGAAAAGCCTGATGTTCTGGAACGTGCGGCAGATGCCAAGCTGGGCGACTTTCTCAGGCTTCAGACCAGCGATGTTCCTGCCATTGAACAGGATGTCGCCAGACGTAGGCTTGTAGACGCCCGTGATGATATTGAAGACCGTCGTCTTGCCGGCACCGTTGGGGCCGATGAGGCCGAACAGGTCACCTTTGTTCAGCGTGAACGAGACAGAGTCGACAGCTGTAAGGCCGCCAAACTTGATCGTAGCATCCGCCAGCTCGAGGATCGGTGTCGCACTCTCGTCGAGAGTCGCCTGAGTCTCTTGCTCTGCAGTATTAGCCATGGTTAGGAGGCCTCCTGTTTCTTTTTGACGAAGAGAGATTTGAGCCAGGCCCAGCTGAACTCATGATGTCCGAAGACACCCTGAGGTCTGAGCAGCATAATCACGATCAGCACGGCAGCAAAAATTGCCATTCGCAGCGAGTTGATCTCCCAGCCTTCGTGACCCGCCAGTCCGCCTATTTGGGCAAACACGGCCTTGAATAAGAAGAAGAGAACGAGAGATGCCGCCGCGACGCCGAATTGGAATCCAGCCTTCTGGATCGGTTTGCCGTGGTAGTGGTCACGCACGCGCCGGGCTAATGCGATGTAGGCGATGATCGCCAGAGTCGCACCGAGCAGCTGTGGCGCGGAGACGACCAGCGCGTCACCGTTCGCCTCTTTGAGGCCGCGCAGCCATTCAGGAAGAAGGAACAGCGCGAGCGCTGCGACTGTGGAGCCTGTGATGGAACCCGTACCGCCGATGACGACCATTGTCAAGACGATGAATGAGACCTCCATCTTGAACATGTCCGGCGTGATAAACGCTTCGTAGTGGGCGAGCAGAGCGCCAGCCGCACCAGCGAAAGAGGAGCCGATGACGAAGGCTGTTACTTTGATTTTCGTCGTGCTGACACCCATCGCCGAGCTGGCCACTTCGTCTTCTCTCACCGCGAGGAAGGGGAGACCGTGCGCTGTCTTCAACAGGTTTCTGCAGACGGCAATACAGAGAATCGCCAGCGCCCAGATCAGCCAGGGTGACTGGATCTTTGGCACGATGCTCAGGCCATAGGCGCCGCCGACCTCATCGATATTGATGGCAATGATCCGGATGATCTCGCCAAATCCAAGAGTGACAATCGCCAGGTAGTCGCCTTTCAAGCGCAGCGATGGCAGGCCGACAATGAGACCGGTGATCGCTGCTGCTGCAGCACCCACAAGGCACATCAGAATCAGCCAAGGCACTTCGCCTATCTGCTGAGTGGAGAACATCCTCACCGTGAGGTAGCCAGCCGTATAGGCGCCCACCTGGTAGAAGGCAGCGTGGCCAATGGAGAACTGGCCAGTGATGCCGTTGATCAGGTTGAGGCTGACGGCGAGAGTGACGTAGAGTCCGGAGAGAACGATGATCCTGTAGAGGAATTCGTTGTCAGCGAGTGGCCCTCCCAGGCTCTGGATGCCTGCACAGAATGCGATCGCCGCAATTGCGGAGATCACTCTGGAGCCCCAGAATTTCAATAGGGAAGGCTTTTGAATCTCAACTGCTGGATTCATCTTAGACTTTCTCCACCTTCGACGAGCCTAATAGGCCGCCGGGTCGGAACAGGAGGATGACGATGAGAATCACGAACGCAACAGCGTCCTTGTACTGACCGTAGCCCGCCCATACAACGAGAGTCTCTGCGAGGCCCATGACGAAGCCGCCAAGCACTGCGCCAGGGATATTGCCGATGCCGCCAAGAACGGCCGCAACGAACGCCTTAACGCCGGGCATAAACCCAAAGAACGGCGTCAATGGTGTCCTTAGGAACGTGGCGTTCATCATCGCCCCTGCACCAGCAAGCGCGGAGCCGATGATAAACGTGATGGTGACAACGCGATTGACGTTGATCCCCATCAATGATGCCGAGTCGAAATCGTGTGACGCAGCTCTCATGGCACGGCCGGTGCGCGTGTGCATGACCAGCCACCACAAGAGAGTCATGAGCAGGACAACCGTGCCGAACATGACGGCTTGACCGCGGGGGACAGTGACCGAAACTGAGGAGTTCTCAATCTCTGCCGAGAGGCTGCGCACCTCGCCGATCGTCTCAAATTTTGCGGCTCGGAGGGGATGCTCCGGCTCTAGGTCAAACTCGCGCTGACCTGTGTCGGTCAGCATCTTCTCCAGTTCGCTATCCGCAGCATCGGCAGCTGTCTTAGCTGCCGCGAGGTCTGATTCGAGCTGTGGGTCCGGGCTGATGAGATTGAAGTCGTATGAGCCTCGAATATCGGCCGGAAGGACCTTCTCAGAAATGCTCGGTGGCGGCTGAGCGGGAAGGAACAGCTGACCGCCGTACTGGATCAAAAGCGAGACACCGATCGCAGTGATCAAGGCGGCGATTCGGGTCTGATTGCGCATTGGACGGTACGCAAAGAACTCGATGACCGCGCCGACAATGGCGCAGGAGATCATCGAGACGAGCAGCATGATCGCCAGCAGAGTCCACGTTCCGCCGGCAATGTCTCCTGCGTCGGCCGTGTAGCCAAATCCGTAGGAGACGAACAGCGCGGCATAAGCGCCGAGCATGAATACTTCACCGTGGGCAAAGTTAATCAAGCGCAGAACGCCATAGACCATGGTGTAGCCTAAGGCGATCAGCGCGTAGATGGCGCCAATCAGCAGTCCATTGACTAACTGCTGAGGCAGGGTTGAGGGATCAAGGCTCAACCCTGCCAAGGCGCCCGAAGTGACGAGGTCGATCAAATCAATTACTCGCCGATGATCTCAGATGCTTCGTAGGCCTTGGTGAAACTCTGGCCATCATTTGTCAACTCGACAACGATTGCTCGCTTGGGCGGGTTGCCATTCTGGTCGAGAAGAGTGATGTCGCCGCTGACTCCTTTGAAGTCGACTGTGGCTTCCAGAGCCTCAGTGACGGAAGCTGAGTTCAGCTCAGCAGCTCTGCCGATCGCGTCGATCATGAGTGCTGTGGCATCGTAACCAAGAGCGCCCATCGTCGTTCCGGGGACTCCACCGTGCTCAGCCTTCCAGGCTGCGAGGAACGAAGCGACCTCAGGTCGATCATCATTCTCGTTGTAGTGGTTGCAGAAGTAGCCGCCGAGGATGGCGTCTCCGCCGGAGTTGAGAATCTCAGCTGAATCCCAGCCGTCTCCACCGAATACGTAGACCTCTTTGCCGATGCCCTGGTCTCGTGCCTGATAGACGAACGGGCCAACTTCGTTGAAGTAGCCGCTCAGGAAGAGCCCCTGCGGGTTCTTTGCTTTGAGGTTTGCGATCTGACCGTTGAATGCGGTGCTGCCTGTTTCGTAGTTCTGAACGTCTACGATCTCGCCGCCCAGTGCTTCAAATTTTGTTCGGAAAGTCTCAGAAAGGCCGGTCGAATACGGCTGCTTGACGTCGGTCACGATCGCGACCTTTGTGAGGCCAAGATCACGGAATGCGAAGACTGCCATGACCGGACCCTGCAGGTCGTCGGTGTAGCAGACGCGGAAGATGTTTGAGCCCTTGGTGGTGATGTCCGGCTTGGTTGCGCCGACAGCGACCAGCGGCACGCCGCGCTCTTTGGCAACGTCGGCCAGCTGGGCCGTGATGCCGGAGGAGACTTCGCCGATCAGGCCGATGACGCCTTCAGAAACGAGCTTTTCAGCCGCGTTCTTGCCTTCTTCAGGCTTGCTGTTGCTGTCGCCAACAACCAGCTTGATCTGCTTGCCGTCGATGCCGCCAGCGTCGTTGATCTGCTTTACAGCGAGCATCGCGCCATCTACGGAGTCAACACCCCAGGGGCGCAGGTTGCCGTTTTGGCTGGCTATGAGGCCAATCTTGATGACGTCGTCGCCAGTGGCGACAGAGTTGCCCTCACCGAGGGGAGCTGGGCGGTTGACAGCAACTGGTGCGTCGCCGTTGCCGCCGCCATTGCCGCCATTGGTGCCATTGCTGGTTGTCTTGTCGCCGCATCCGAGCGTCGCGCCAAGGAAGAGTGCTGCAGTCGCGGCGCAGCTCAGAACGGAAATCGTATTGCGAAACTTCAAAGTCCTTCACCTCATGGGACGCCGTTGCTGGCCGAATCCCACAGAATCGAACGCATTATATCCCTATTGCGAGGTTGCCGCCGCGTCTCTTGGATCGTCAGATTGACAGAGAACTGTTCAGGCCTTCTTGGGCGTAGAATAGCCAGACGCAAATAGCATGATTCTCATCGCCGCCGCCTCAGCCATATTAGCCGCCACAAACCAGTCCAGGATTGAAGTGCCTTTTCGGATCGCCGACAACGCGATTATCGTTGATGCGGAGCTCAATGGCAAGAAGGTTTCGGTGATGTTCGACTCTGGATTCTCAGGAGCATTCGTGCTCAACCAGAGCATAAATGTCGGCAAGCCGACGGGGAAGATCAACCTTCAGGACTTCGTTGGCGTCTTCTCGGCCAACACGGTTGAGGTGTCATCGCTGAAGTTTGGCGGCAAGGCGATCGAGCCAGGGCAGATGCAAATCGTTCAGCAGCCCATGAAGCATATGTCGGTTTCCTACGGCACTCATTGCGACGGCATCATGGGTTTTGAAGTGATTTCTGGTCAAGTCGTAGAGATCAACTTTGAGCAGAAGAAGTTCATCTTCCACCCGGAATCGCACGATATCAGTGCCCTGCCTGCCGATGGCAAGACGACGTTTCTTGCCAAGATGCTGCCGATTGGGATGAACTCGATCGAAATGAGGGTCGGTGCCAGCAACGGCAAACGGATGATCTTGGCGCTCGACACCGGCAATGCGTTCTACGCAGTGACGCACCGAGATGTACTTGAAAAGCTTGGTCTCTGGAAAGAGGGCAATGCCCCCAAGTTCATGGGCCAGTCTTGGGTCGCATCTGGGCCGGTCAAATCCTGGAGCCTCATGATGAAGGACACCAAAATCTATGGCGTGCCCGTTGATGAGAGCGTCTGGTCGATTATCGATCTGCCTTCCAGCTCTGCCAGCCATGACGGGACGGTCGGTTTTGGATTCCTGAAGAACTTCAACATCACCGTCGATATGAACCGGCGGCGCGTGCGGCTGGAGAATTTCACAGGCAAGGCATCCAGCGTCCCACAGGCGGATGTTGGTCTCTTCGCAACATACGATTCAGCTAAGAAGCGGATGAGAATCGCCGTTGTAGTTCCAGGCGGGCCAGCGGATAAGGCAGGAATCAAAGTCGGAGATGACCTCCTGGCTGTCGGCCTAAACGATGTTGGCATTCTCAGTTACCGCAACCTGCAGGCGATGCTAAAAGGCGACCTTGGTTCCACCGTGACGGTCGACATCTCGCGAGCAGGCAAGTACACCAAGTACAAGCTGGAGCGGGCGTACCTCTTTAATGAGGCCGAGACGCAGCAAGCTCAATAACGTCGTCAAGCATCTGTTCAGTCAGCCGCCCGGTAAAGGTGTTCTGCTGGCTCGGATGATACGAGCCGATGATGAGTGGGCCGTCCTCAATCTGGTGCTGAGATCCGTATCCGAACTTCGGGCGGGGAGAGACTCCGTAGAACTTCATTGTCTCCGCCCAGGCCAGCGACCCGAGGCAGATCACCGTGGACCAGCTGCGCATCGAGACGGTTTCATTCAAGAACCCCGCGCACGTCTTGATTTCGTCTCTTGTCGGCTTATTGTCTGGCGGTGCGCAGTGGCAGACGGCTGTGATCAGAACGCGACTCAGCTCTAGGCCGTCGCCAGCGTGAGTCGCTTCCGCCTGCGACGCCAGACCGGCCCTGTGCAAGGCACGGAACAGCCAGTCACCACTCCGGTCGCCGGTGAACATCCTGCCGGTGCGGTTCGCTCCGTGGGCAGCAGGCGCCAGCCCGACAATGAGAATGTCGCCGTCAGGGTCGCCGAAGTTGGGAACGGGTCTGCCCCAGTAGTCATCGTCTGCGTAGGATTTGCGCTTCTCGACGGCGACCTTGCGGCACCATGCCACCAGCCGAGGGCAGGCAGTGCAGCTGCTGATTCTCGTATTCAGGTCGGCCATCCGCATGATTATCCACTTCTCGCCGCGCTACAATCATGCTGCCCGATGCCGATCTACGAGTACGAGCATAAAGCGGCTCCGCCGGAGTCCTGTGAAACACGCTTTGAGGTGCTTCAAAAAGCCTCAGACGATGCCCTTAGCATCTGCCCGAATTGCGGCGCAGAAGTGAAGCGTGTCGTGAGTCATGCACAGTTCCGGACCAAGACGGATCATTCGCCTGACCGTGCCGCCGCCAAGGGATTCACCACTTATAAGAAATCCGGCGAAGGCGTGTGGGAGAAGACTGGGGGCGAGGGCGTTGACGCCATCGTCGGCTCTGAAGAGGAGATTCAGTCGGTCAAAGAAGAGTCCAAGCCGGTCAAGACTTTCGATCTCGACAACTAGTAGAGCTTCTCAGAAATGCCGAGGCACTCTTCAAATCCGCACATGATATTGAGCGCGTGAACCAGCTGCGCTGCGCCGCACTTTCCGTCGCGATCAGCGATGACTTGAATCGTGAGCAGTGATCCGCTCTCGCCTTCAGTGAGCCTGAGGTCGTAAGTCGCCCAGGGTCGCGCCGCCACGAGATCAAGCGACCAAGGCTGGTCCTGCGAAGACCGAACATAGAAGCTCCTGCCGAAGGCCTCGTCATAGAGCTCATCGATCTCCTCTGGCCTGTCAGGGCAGTCGATCTCAGCAAAGATCGTCACTCCACAGCAGCGGCCAAGGTCAGATTCTTCTACGGAGAGAGAAAGCTCGTCCTTATAACCGACGGAAGCGAGGATTGCGTGCAGCTCCTGGGGTTCCGCATCTAGATTAGTCTGCCCAGCGGGAGGAGCCTGCAGAAGCCCAGATTGTGTGATCGGTCCGAGTGCAATAGCCAAAAGAGTCGCCAATGGGGAGGGCACGGAGAGTGAGTCTGCACAGACGATTGGATTGTTGTCCATCAGCTCTAACAGACCGTACTGCTGGGCGGCCTGGTCGCCGCTCGTCAGAGTCCGCTCCCAGGGGCCCTGGGTGACTTCGATGACCTTGGCCTCACCGGCAACTTCAACCTGAGGATGGTCTGCCAACAGCCTGCGCAGGACAGGATCTGCCGGGCAAGCCACCTGGATCATTTTGAACCCGATTCTTTCCGCAGCAGCTTGATCAGCACTTCAACTTCGAAGGCCTGACCCTCAAGGCTGAGGGACATCTTGGTGACGGTCTGGTAGTACCGAATAAAGCCATCCTTGCCATCCAGGACGAGTACGCCGTCTATCGAGCCCTCTGCTGTTGCGCCCTTCAAAGTGCCTTTTTCAACGATATCCGCAACGAGGCCCGATTCAGCCTGGCGAACGGATTTCAGAGTGTAGGTGCTGCTGACATCGAGCTGGGTGCCGAGCAGCGGGTCAGCCAAGCTGCGCTCCTGTTGCCAGCTCCCACCCACTTTGAGCGAGCCCTGGGGGAGCTCAACGATCCCGATTCCAGCGGCTTCATCTTTGCCGGTTCTGCCTCTGTTGTCGATCTCGATTTCAGTGACCTGATCAGAGCCGCCGAGCATGCCGGGCGTGGTGATTTCCAGTGTGGCCCTCGAGCCTTTGACCGAGGCGATCCGGATCGACATCTCCTGTTTGATGCGGTTGGGG